>JBATKL010000418.1:0-1605 GCA_049669385.1 Candidatus Electrothrix sp.
GCTGGATGTGCTGGGGCTGGTTAAACGACTGGCTGGTGACAATCCAGACCAGTTCACCCCCACCACCCGCATTGCCATTGACCCGTGGATACGCAAGGTTATTGCCACCCCGGACGGGGAAGGCTCAATAAAAGCTATCAAGAAGGAATTGGAAAAACTTGCTGATTTAGAGTCAGACTTAATCACCCATGTAAAGGGAAATAAAGGAATATACAGCGCCCTGCCTTTTGACGGCGGCCAGCTCTACCAAGGTGTTCTTGATACTCTTCTCGGCAACAAAGAACTGAAAGGAGAAAAACCGAAGGAATATAACATCCTCAAGTATTTACAGAGGAAGATACTGCCAGATGTACGGAAAAACCACGGCCAACCCTGCCCATACTACGCCATGCTGCTGGCCGACGGCGACCACATGGGCAACCTGATCAAAGCAGCTGAGGGAAAAAAGCAGCATCAGGAAATCTCGAAATGCCTGTCCGCCTTTGCTCAAGGCGTACCGGCTATCGCAAGAGGTCATCAGGCCCATTGCATCTACGCAGGCGGGGATGATGTCCTCCTCATGGCCCCGCTGGACACCGTCCTCCCGCTGGCTGACAAATTACGAACAGCCTTTACCGAAAAACTACAAAAGGTTGCTGATGATTTAGGCAAAAAAGCCCCCACCTTCAGCGTCGGCATTGTCATTGCCCATATGCAGACGCCCATCGGGCGGGTACGCAAGTTAGTCAGCAAGGCAGAATCCCTGGCAAAGGGTTCAGACACCGAAAGCCCCCGTAATGCGCTGGCGATCATCGTTGCTCCCCGTTCCGGGGCAGATATCCCCTTTCGGGCAAGATGGGAAAAAGAGCCCGTGAACGGGCTCAACAAATTGGCGAATCTCTACAGAAATGACAAATTGCCCTCCGGCTTCGGTTACGAGCTGCGACAGATTGATCAACTGGTTCACGATATGGAGGACAAAGCACGAGCCGGAGAGATCGCAGAGCTTGAATTGGAGCGTATCCTCAACCGCAAGAATCAGGGCGGAGGTGGAAAAAAGGTAGAGCAGAAAACAAAGGATGCCGTTCTTGATCATGCGAAAAGCAAAGGTTCCTTTACTATGATCTGGCAAGAACACCTGATAGCCCGCTGGCTGGGCGCACACGGGGAGGAAAGAGGATGAGTGACGAGCCCAACAACAGGACAGCCTATCTCTTTGATCCCAAATCCCCCTTGGTCTTCCGCACCGGCAGACCCTTTGATCAGGCCGGTGACCCGGTTTCTTTGGACTTCCCCCTGCCCTCCACCCTTGCCGGGGCCTGCCGCACTGCTATCGGCGATGCGGATAATATGGATTTCAGTAAAGACGGACATACGCTGAAAAAAATCCCGGTGCATGGGCCGCTAGCCGCCCAAATCATGAAGGACGGGCCAGCACAGCCGCTCTTTCCCAAACCGGCAGATGCGGTTTATATGCGACAGGATAATGATGATAAGAAGGGAGAGGATACCCAAGAGGACAAGGTGAAAACAAACATCCTCCAACTCCGGCCACAGCTTGATCTTGTTGATCAGGATACGTGGTCAGATTTGCCGGAAACCTTGACCCCTGTCGGTCTCCCAGCG
>JBATKL010000419.1:0-1642 GCA_049669385.1 Candidatus Electrothrix sp.
TTGCAGCAGCTCACTATGAACTGGCCGTCACCGATCACCATTGATCCGGAGAAAAACAAGGGCCGCAAGGTCACTCGGCTGTTGGAAAGCTCGGAAAAGAGCTGGCTTTCTTCATCCACCATGATTCAGCCGGATTTCAAGACCCACGGTGATCTTGGTTTTGCTGTTGAGGGCGAGCAGGGACAGCAGCTGCTGGCAGCTGCTATTGAGGGCGGTTTTACCTCCTATTTTACAGGAAAGCCTTCGCCGTTATTGAAAAAGGATGAGGATGCAGCGGCAGCGCAACAGAACCCGATGCAGAATCCTCTACAGGATCCCATGGAAAAAGATGGCGAAGAGAAAGAAAAGCAGGTCATTAGCCGCCAGCTGGATAAATCCCCGGACACGGCCAGAATCATCCTGTTCGGTTCAAACAGCTTTCTCAGCGATACGGTGCTGAGTATCAGCTCCAGTGTGATGCGGACCAATTACCTCGGGCCGGTGCAGCTGGTGGCCAACACCGTGGATTGGTCTCTGGAGGATCGGGGGCTGCTCTCTATCCGGGGCAGAAGCCATTTCTCTCGTCCCCTTAATCCCATCACCAAGAACGAACAACTTTTCTGGGAATATCTTAACTATGGTCTTGTGCTGCTCGGGCTGGCAATTATCTGGCTGTTCAGACTTCGTCTTCGCAAACAGGCAGAGGAGCGCCAGCTTGCTTTTTTGCAACAGCCTGAATTGCAGTTTAAAACAGGGGGGGTATCATCATGATGAAGGCAATAATCTATGCAGCCGCAGCCCTGCTTATCCTTCAGATCGGGCTGGCCGTAGCTGTCCATCAACAACAGGCAACAAATCTGGAATCCACGGCACCGGACTCGGCCTTTCTCTCCTTTACGGTTGAGAGCATAAGCTCGGTTCGTATCAACGGACCCGAGAATGAGGAATTGGTTCTGCAAAAGAGCGACAAGGGCTGGATTATGCCGGGTGCTTTTTCTGCGCCTGCGAGTAAAGGTCAGGTCGATGATCTGCTGCAAAAGCTGACCGATGCCCGCCAAGGCCTAGCTGTGGCTACCAGTAAAGGAGCAGCCAAACGCTTTAAAACGGCTGAGGATGATTTTGAACGCCATGTCACCCTGAAGCAGGGTGACTCTGTTGTTGGAGAGTTCTATCTCGGCACCTCTGCCGGAATGCGTAACAGCCATGTCCGCAAGGCGGATCAGGATGCTGTGGTCAGCATCCCGGTGGGCAGTCATGAGGTTGATGTGGAGGCTGACAGCTGGCTGGATCGTACTTTGGCTGATCTGAGCAAAGATGATCTCAAAGCTGTTGCCCTGGATGATATTTCCTTGATTAAGAAGGAAGAGGGCGAGGAAAAGGTCTGGCTGTTGAACGGCGCAACCAAGGAAGAAACCGAGCAAGAGGCTGTGGATACGCTACTGAACAAGGTCACTGCCATCTCGGTCCAATCTGTGCTTGATCCTGCAACCTCAGCTGAGCTGCTTAAGGATCCGGCTGTCCAGTTCACGGTGACCAAACAGGACGACAGCACGGTGACCTATGCCTTTGCTAAGAAAGATGACAAGGAGGATGATAAGGAGGATGATTATTTTATCCTCAAAATGTCGAATAACGAACTCTACTTCAAGGTCGGCAAGTGGCT
>JBATKL010000420.1:0-2242 GCA_049669385.1 Candidatus Electrothrix sp.
GCGCTGCACCGGAAAGTTTTTTGACCCAAGCGGGATATCTTACGATAAAAAAGAGTGAGGAGGAAAGCTATACCCTTGATTTCCCAAACGCAGAGGTGCGCCGCTCCTTTTGCGAATTGATTTTAAAATCGCAGTATTCTGTCGCTGATGCTGATATTAAAGCTAAATCGTTATAAGCGGTTACAAACGGCACCCCTCTATCCCGCCCCTTGGGACAGGATAATAAACTCCTTAAAACTCTGTGTTTTGTTTAGAACGAAACACAGTTTGTTTCATCAAGACGCATGTCAGAATCCTGCCGGAATTTCGTTTTGTAGGCCTTCCGTATATCTTCAATGGCCCGCTCTGTCTCTACGGAGGGTTTGTAGAGGATCATCAGGACACGAGAAGGCTCCCGTACCGTCCTGCCTGTTTTCTCATCCTGCCATTGCCCGGAAACTTCATCAATTGTCAGCCCCTCAGAAAATCGAGGGGTTATTTCATGATCAACAAACATTTGCCATGCTGCTGGGGCAACCTTTCCTCCATCCGGGATGTTCAGGCCGAAATAGAGTTCAACCTTGGACATGGATGCTCCTCCCGCCCGACAGGGTGATGATGCGTTGCTGAACTTGTTACCGTCAGGTAAGGCACAGGCGAACAACAGTGAGCTTATCGCCACAGAAAGGATGCTGGCTAATGTTTTCATAAGAGGACGCTTGTTCTATATAGAGATTCTCGAAAGTTACTTACCTGTGCATCACAGCCTACGACTTAATCATCGTCAACATCATCTTAAAGCGGGTTATAGCCCGCAGAGCATGCGGCTCATTTGCAGGCATGATCAGCATCTCGCCCTGGCTCAGTTGAAACTGCTTCCCGGAAACCGTGATTTCCGCCTCGCCGTCAAGAATCTGTACCAGAGCATCATAAGCGGCTGTATGCTCACTCAACCCCTGATCCTTGTCAAAGGCGAACAGAGTAACCGTCCCGGTCAGTTTACTGATGATCGTTGAGCTGACCACTGATCCTTCCTGATACGCTGCTATCTCTGTCAGGTTTTTTACTGTCATTTCGTGCGTCATGGTATCTCTCCTTTCTGGTTTTCTCGAAGCAAGGCATTCCGCTGCGGGGGAACTGAATAGCTGCTGTTGCCGAACAAAGGGAAAAAGCCTAAAGGCTTCTCCTTTAATAATTTACAGACATTAACCTGTTTCATCCGCATTATACCGTATTATCCCGAGACAGCAACACCGTTCCCTGTTGGCAATTTCCGATGTACATATTATAATAGTCGTGCGTACTGAGCGGTAAAAATAAACCAAAAAACGTATAACCGGGTTGCAAGGCAATGAACTACCAAGAGGCATGGGAATTCCTGGATAAACTCCAGTTCTTCAAAATTAAACTGGGCCTAGATTCCATGAACCGTTTTCTGGAACGGCTGGGCAACCCGCACCGCGACCTACAATGCATCCACGTCGGTGGCACCAACGGTAAAGGCTCGGTGGGCGCAACACTCTGTTCCATTTTCACTGCTGCCGGTTATCAGACCGGTTTTTACACCTCGCCCCATCTCAGCTCGGTGCGAGAACGTTTTCGGATCGGCAACAGCTATATCAGCAAGGAGGATTTTGCCCGCCTGATCAGCAAAATTCAGACGGTACTCGACGGCGGCCAGATCACCTATTTTGAATGCACCACCACCTTGGCCCTGCTTTGGTTTGCCGAGCAAAAGGTAGATTGCGCCATTCTCGAAGTAGGCATGGGCGGTCGCCTCGATGCCACCAATGTAGTCACCCCCCTGCTCTCTCTGATCACCAACGTGAGCATGGATCATGAGCAGTATCTGGGCACCACTTTAACAGAGGTGTCCACAGAAAAGGCCGGGATCATCAAACAGGGTATCCCGGTGGTCTCCGGAGTAGCAGACGACGACTCCGGCAAAATCATTCGCCAGACCTGTGATGAGCGCAAGGCTCCGCTCTTTCTCTTTGGTCGAGAATTCAACGGGTCGTACACGCCGGAAAATAAAAAATTCTGGGAATATCATGGCCTGGATGGCCAGATCCTGGCGGATCTGCCTATGGCCCTGCGAGGCAATTACCAGGTCGGCAACGCCTCTTTGGCCCTTGCCGCTGTCCAACTCCTGCGCCAACAAGACTGGGCTGTAACAGAAGAGCACATCCGTATCGGGCTGCAACAAACTTTCTGGCCAGGCCGCTTGGAACTCTTTCGCCTGAATAATAAGGGCAAACAGGTT
>JBATKL010000421.1:0-2108 GCA_049669385.1 Candidatus Electrothrix sp.
GCAACTACTGTGTAGGTGTTTTTATCTCCCATGCCGAAAGGCGTTGAGCATGTGAATAAGGGAATATCGTGCTTTTTTCTTTGTTTTAAAAGTGGGTATATTATCTTTGATGCCGAAAGGCGTTGATGGTCAGGTAAAAAGTCAGTCAGCAAATTGGGTCTGAAGTTTTAAAAAGATGGTGCTGTGACTTTGGACACCTTGATTTTGTCCAAAAAATCGTAAAAATGCTCTTTGATATCCCAAATCAGGTCAATCCAGCCTCCGACGGAGGGTGATGAGGGATTTTTTCCCTTGTTTCGTCGTTTTTTGTACGCAGCTGCCCGTATGATGTTGAGTGCTGTCGCCTTCATGGTCGCTGCGAAACGAACCGCTTTCATGCCCCGGACCCGGAGTCGCTTGATTCCTGTACGTCGATCAAGTTGCGACATGGTCGCCTCGACTCCGGCCCGGAACCGATACTTGTCTTTGAATTCATCGGTTCGCTCATCGGCTCTTCTTCGGGAGAGGCGAACGTTTTTTTCGTTATAGCGGAGATAAGCAAAATCTTTTTTGCCGGGTTTAACAGGGCAATGATTGGCTCTTGGGCAGGCCTTACATCTTTCTGATGAAAAGGCTATGGAGAACCTGTCTTTTTTCTTGGATTTTTTGACGGGCTGGCACCCTTCAGGACATGAGATGACAAAACCATTTTCAGAAAACTCAAAATCGGTCAGAGTGCAGAAGAGGTTTTTTTGCTTGTCCAAAGTGGGAGCGATCAGATCGACTCCCTTCTGTTTTGCCGCTTCGTGATTGTCGTCGCCCCCGTAGAGCGTATCAGCCAGAACTTCTTCCGGTTTTATATCACGTTGTTCGGCGGCCTCAAGATACGGCAGCAAAGCCTCGGCATCACTTTCATGGGCAGCCTGCACATCAACATGCGTGATCAGGGAGAGAGTTTCGATATCTTCCTCTGTGCTGTATGTTTCCGCTACTTGCACTTGATATCCTTTGCCTTTATGCCCACTGTATCCGGCATCTGGGTCGGAAGGATTCTGAAGAGAGTCGGAAGCAATATCCTTATTCGCCTTCAGGGTGACACGCTGTTCGTCAGTATTTGCGCCCTGCTCTGTGATACATTGTTCTTTCAGAACGCGTGTCATGAGCTGATATGTTTGCATGGACGCGATGTCAGGACATGATCGGAACTTGTTGATAAGAAAGAAAAGATCATCAGCGACCATCTGAAGAGTTTTGGCAGATTCAGATGGTTTGACCATAGAAAAGGCGCTTTCCTCTTCTTTCTTCAGGTAACGATCCCGAAGAGCTAGGTCAAGCTCATTGAATTCGTTTTTGTGGTGCCGTTTGAGATTTACCAGAAATTTTCTGATGGTGCCTGTGAAGATCCCTATACGACCGAGATGCTTCATGTTGGAAAATATGTGAACGGAATCTATACGTTGCAGAGAAGGATCAATATCGAATATTTTTATGAATTCATCACCAACAGCCTGAAAAACATAGTCATACAGTCCGTATTCCGTCATAACAGAGCGCATGGTCCAAATACTTTTTGGACAGACATAGGCTGCTTTATCTGAGTTACTTGTGATATCAAGAGCATAATGCCATTGCATGTTAAAAGCGAACTGTTCCGCTGTCTCTTCGTCTGTCAGGTCATGCATATGCTGCAACAACATCGCTCCCATCATAGCAACGAGTTCATTGGTCGGGCGCCCCATGCTTGTACTGAAATGCAGTGCCAGGAGATCAACCGGAAGAATATGGCGGACATGATCCCGAAAAATCCCGGCCCATGATTCATCCAGCATTTTTCGACGTTTCGGCCCGAGATAATCGAACGAGTCGAACATGTTAATGGTTTTGTGATCTTTGATGTTTAACATAGCTCTCTTGCTTATCTGGTTGTAATATTGACATAATAGTATCATGTCGATTAAATTATGGCAAGAGAAAAATTAATTATATCTAAATAATTTCAGATAATTATACAAGAAAACTTTTTACGAATTTATCAAACTTGGTCGGAACGGATTCTGACCGCCTCCACCCTGGACGAGGTGTTTTCCGAACAGAACGGATAAGCCCGGCAGGGTGGGCAATATTTCGGT
>JBATKL010000422.1:0-2295 GCA_049669385.1 Candidatus Electrothrix sp.
TCTTCCGGGCAGCACGGCCAGCCGCCGCCCAGAGCCTTATACAGGCGGATGAGATTGGCCGCCATCGTGCCTTCACTGCCTGCCAGCTGATTCTCAAAGGAAAGCAGGGTGCGTTGGGTTGCCGGTACCGTGGTGAAATCAATCAGGCCAGCCTTGTATTTTTGCTCTGCCAGCGCAGTCGCCTGTTGCGCCACTTTCACGGCTCTGAGCAGGGAGTCCCTTCTGGCCTGTTCGTTGACATAGGCGGTCAGAGCATTTTCAATCTCTTCCTGAGCAGCCAGTATCGCAGCTTCATATTCGATGAGGGCCTGCTTTTGCCGCGAGGTCTGAACCTGAATATTTTTTCGGATTGCTCCGGCATCAAACAGATGCCAGGATGCGCTCAAGCCTGCCTGTTCGGCCCAGAAGGCGGGACTGAACAGGTTATCGGCAAAACGGGCCACGGACAGACCGTTAATACCTATGACCCCGCTGAGTCGTAATTTCGGGTACAGTTCCGCTGTTGCCACCCCGATCCGCGCAGTCTGCGCGATCAGTTCGTCTTCGGCCTTGCGGATATCAGGCCGACGGCGGATGGCCTCCGCAGGCAGACCGATCACCAGCGTTGCCGGGATCTGCGGGACAGGCTGCACTTTTGTTAACTCTGCCTGAAGGCTGCCCGGCGCTTTGCCGAGCAAAATCGCCAGCCGGTTCATGGAGGAGGCAAGGGAGGTTTCCAAAGCCGGAATCTGCGCTGCGGAGCTTTCCAGATTATATTGCGCCTGATGCAGGGCCAGTTCATCATCCAGACCAGCTTCATACTGCCACTGGATCAACTGCCGCGTTTCACGCTGCATGACAAGACTTTTGCGCACATTAACCAGCTGAACTTGGGAACTGCGCAGCTCGACGTAGTTCAACGCAACTTCCGCCACCAGGGAAACCAGTACGTCCCGCAGCTCTTCCTGACTGGCCTGAAAATCCGCCTCTGCCGCTTCAATGGAGCGGCGAACGCTGCCGAACAGGTCCGCTTCCCAGCCCGCATCAAGACCGGTGCCGTAGCTTTCGCTCGAATTGTCGTTGCCGTCACGCCTCCAAGACGCATTACTTGAGGCATCCAGGGAAGGCAGCCTGCTTGTTGTCTGCATTTCTCGTTGGAGGTGGGCCTGCTCCACCCGTTCTGTTGCGGTTTGCAGGTCACGATTTCCAGCAACAGCCCGTTCAATCAGGGAGGAAAGCTGCTCATCTTCCAGCACCTCCCACCATGATGCCAGCTGCTGGGGGTCTGCCTGTTCCGCTTGCAACCCTTTGAGGAGCGGGGAGTTCCACTGCTCATTCAGGTGAGGTGCAGGCTGTTGATAGTTCGGCCCGACCACTGCACAGGCCGTCAAAAGCTGAAGCAGGAGGCAGTAAAAGGGCGCTAACCCGAAGATTCGTTTTTTCATCCTATCTGAAGAGGTTGGGCAACGACCGGAGCTGTCAAGAAATCAAGGCGGTTTGTCTGCATTTCACCTTGGTAGAGCAGTTCAGGATCAATTCGACAGCAAGCTCCTGGGTCAAGGCCGGGATGTATGTTATTATCCTTTTGTTCAGGCGCGGCAAGACATATTCCATGTGTGGACACATTCTTCCCTCCAGGCTCCAGACCGCAGGCTGCAAATTCCCAGCAATGCTTTTTTTCTTTTATCATTTTTTACCTTCAATGCTCGTGTTGAATAATTCCAACCCAATTGCCGAAGAGCTGGAAAGAGAATGCTTTTTTATCAGAGATCAGCTGATTAATCCTTCTATCGTGTACTATAGCTGCAACATGTAAAGGAAACGTGTCGTTGAGGGGAAAAATTGTAAAGGGTTTGTAAAAGGGTCTGCTGGCGTATCAGGGGATGAGTGAATTCAGTTGTGTCGGTTTCAGTGAAATAAATATTTTGTAAAAAATATTATTTAGTAATAATTATTGATCAGATATTATTGAGTATAATTGATTGTAATCAACTTGTTGTTTGCAGAAAAAAGTTCTTTTTTTATCAAAAGATAAAAAATAATTTGCGTTCTCATAATGTATTTAGTAAAAATTATTATACATAAAGAGTAATAGAGATTAAAAATTGTACTAAAAAGGAGGAGGACCTATGTGCAATCAAAAATTAAATAACAGCGTATTCCGCGATCAATATCGCGCCGTTTTCCTGGTAATACCCGTTATAATGCTTCTGCTGTCAGTAACATTTGTGCAATCGGCAATCAGCAGGGAGCTTACTGGTATAGTGAAAGAAACGCCTGGAATCGCATGGCCTGTTGGTACATGGATGGTAAATG
>JBATKL010000423.1:0-1810 GCA_049669385.1 Candidatus Electrothrix sp.
ATTGATAGGTACTATGATCAAGATAGGGTTGGTTGAAATTTTGGATAAGGAATATCCAAAAAACTATTTTACCCAATTCCATAGTTCCACTATATAATACGATCATCTGTGATGATAGGCCCAAAAAAGGCTACCAACCTAAATTGATAGCTGAAAAAAGCAAATATGAAAGTAATGAACTCACCGATTGGTCAATAAAATTCCATTACTTTTATTCTCAAGATTCTGGTATAATTTCAGGCTAATACCTAGTCGTTTCAAAAGTTCCTTTTGTAAATCTGACAATGGAGTCAGATGTCGTATTAGCTGCCCCCCGGAATGAATGATAGTAAGCGATACGTTGGAGAAACTTTGTAAAATACGCTCAGCGGTCGGAGACGCTGTACTTTTTTTGGACTGCCCCGGATACATTCCTTCCAGTACAGTCTGCTCTTGCTTCAAGGAACGGCGCACTACAAACTCAATCAGTGTCAGTACCCGAATCCCCAAAGTCAACAAATGAGTTAATCCGGATACCTGGTCGTCACGCTGAACAAATAACGGAGCGATGTTTAAACGACTTTTCAGCCGCTGAAAGATTCGTTCAACTCGATATTCTTTACGATAACACAACACGGCTTTCTTTAAACTTAGATTTTCTTGAACAACATCGGTAACAAAAGCCTTCCATCCAAATGTTTCCTTTTTGGCTACCACCTGATCTTCTTCCTGTTTAATCTCTATGATTTGATATCGAATTTTCTTGATAAGTCGCTGAGGACGTTTCTTCGATCCACGGCCTCTCCCTATGTACTCGGTATGCTCTTCCACCTGCTTTTCGTATTCAACCGTCAAAAATCCTTCCACCCTATGAGCCTTCAGGATTTTTTTAATTTTTGATTTCAAAACAGACTCTTCTGTGATTTGACGTTTTCCTCTGCTGCGAACCGGAGTCAAGGAACTGAGCTTCAGTTGAGCTTTTTCAAGCCGTTGTTCCAAGCCTTTTCGTTGCTTGGCAGCATGGGCCGGAGAATGAACTACGAAAACTCGTTCGTTCCACTGAAACTCCTTGCCTTCGTAAACACCGCTTTGATCTCGATTCAATTCGTATCCCTGAGCGATCAATACATTTTCACCCTTATCATTCTCTCGAAAAACCTGCTCCAACTCCCCATTTGTTTTTTTGACAAGTCCCTCTTCAATCCATGCTTCCATGTCCGCTGCGGTCTTACCGGTCAGAGGAAGGGGGGATAAGTAATGATTACCCAAGGTTTTTATGTAAGTCCGAGTCTCCAATGCACTAATTTTGCAATCCCCGCAGTAAAGAACGCCTGTTTTCTGTAAGGATTCATGAACTCTTTTAATCACAGGAATATAAAGCCTGTCATCAGCTTTTTCTCCAGAAACCACATCGGTGGCCAAAGGCATTCCCATAGGATCAAGAGCTCCGGTCATCAGTTTGATCTGACGTAAATTTGCATCATCTTTGCTGTGACCGAATTGAAATAAACTTTTTTCATCCCCCTCATGATAACCTGAAACCGTGGTGGCATCGCACCGAACAAGCTCGGTCGGTAACTCATAAACCTCAATACTTCTCTCGCTGAGATCCTGCTCAATAGCCACCCAGTAAGACCTTAAACTTAAGTATTTAAGAAGGTTTGCCAGGCGATCTGTTGTAAAATCGTCTCCACTGACATTTTGCCCTGTCAACTCTTTCAGGGTGCTTTGCATCTCGTTAATGTACTGTCTCATAGAGGATTTTCGATGATCTCCTTCGGATAAAATATGAGACAGCCAGATCACCGCTGTCCAGCCCCAGCTTAAAGAT
>JBATKL010000424.1:0-3492 GCA_049669385.1 Candidatus Electrothrix sp.
CTTTCTCCGCCAGAGAAGGCGGCGCTTGTACGCCCCCTCTCCACCAGTACCGCTGCTCTGCTGGCCTTATTTGCCGGTATAGATTACTCGGACAGGGGCTTATACCTCAGAGCAGCTCAAATGTATAAGCAGGCTCTCCAGGAAGATCCAAAGCTGCAAATGGCCAAGGACGCCCTGCTGGAATTAAAAGGCATGGGGCTTGTCACCGCTGAAGAGTTGGGCGAGAAAAAAATGAAAAAGCAGACTGCCGCTCCTCCCGCTACTGCTAGCACAGTCCCGGAAACTGACGAGGGTCTTTCCACAGGCAACATCGTTGCCATCGGGCTTGGTATGGCTGCGGTGGGAGGAGGACTGGCCCTTGCGCTGGGAGGACAAAGTGATGACGACGCTTCATCAACCCCTGCGGCGGATCCTGAAGATACGACCCCGCCCACAGTTGCAGCTGATCCAGCAGAAAATACTGCCTTGGACTGCGCTGGAGGAAACATCCTCTTTTCTTTTTCCGAGGCAATGGCAGATACAGGCGAGGCCCTGCTTTCAAATGGCGGAACAATACAGCAGGGTTGGCGGGGTGACCGGGTCTACGAGGTGAGTTGGTCATCAGCTAACGAGAGCATATGCAATACATCGTCAACAATCAGAGTAACCTTGAGCGGATTCAAGGACGTGTCAGAGAACCTGCTGGCTGAACCGATCAGCTTTAGCTACGCTTCTCATGAGCAGGAACTGTAGAGAAGTCCCAGGGTGTTATCCGGGCGACCGCCGGTCGCCCCTACGTTGTACCCCCGTTCCAAAACCGGTCAATAAATCCAGGGTGTTACCCTTTGCTGATAAATACAGCCCCGTTGGGGCTCTTTGGAGACTCGTTTTTTGTTCAATATGGGTTACCCCTGCAACTCCTTATAATCCGGGAAATAATGTAGGGACAGTCCTGCGTGTCTGCCCTGGAACAACCTCGGCTGTGGTGCATAAAGGGCGACCGCCGGTCGCCCCTACGTCGTAACCCCGTTCCAAAACCGGTCAAGTCGACACATCCTGAAGAGGTTCAACATGTTTCACCCTCGAATTCTCCGTTTGAGTAAAACATAGAAATCCCCTCTTTTTGCTATCATCTGAACAAATACCGTTTTGGCCTGTTCATCGAGAATATAGGCTATTCGAAATTGCTGCCCTACCATTTTAAAATGATAAGAGCAGGTTCCGTTCAGATCTCCTGATAACTTTTCTCCTGTTCTGGGATCTGATAAGATTTTCGGAATATGCTCAATTCTGATTTTTTCACGTAGTTTTGGATCAATCTTTTTCAAATCCTTTTTGATCTTGGGATGATATTTGACCTCATACATCAAAAGCCTCATCTTCGCTCAGGTATTCTACACTTTTAGATTCTAAATCTCTGTTACGTTCCAAAAGTTCGGAGCCCTTCTTGGTCAAAAACAGAGACAATGTCTCCAGCTCCTTCCTGCTCAACCTGTTAATCATACTGGCAAGTTGCTTTATCGGCACATCAACCGTCATTTCCGGCATAATCCACTCCTGATGTTTATGCTTTTCTCAAAGAGCGACCCAAAAAGCCGTCCCCCTACGTCGTAACCCCGTTCCAAAACCGGTCAAGTCGACACCTCTACCCTTTTTTCACAAAGTGAAATCAGACACCTACAACCCATTTACGGCCCATACCTCTCGACAACCCACCGGTGTACGGGCTGGGCTGTCCACGAAAGTCTCCCGTGATGTGTTTTCAGAGCCGCCCGGCAGCGGCGTCGTATATTTCCTTATCTCGGCGCGGGCCGACCGCCAGCACGTACACAGTCACTGTTGTTTCCTTCACCTGATAGACCACCCGATAATCACCTATCCGCAATTTTCGGAACGCGGACAGATTACCGGAAAGCGGCGCACCGAACTGCACAGGAGCGGTGACCAGCTTTTTGCCGATGGCCTTCAGGATACGCCGGACAGCAGCAGGCCCGACTCGATGTAGGTCGTCCTCCACAGCAGGATGATAGATGACTTTCCAGCTCATCAGCTCATGTATTGAATTTCTTCAGCATGTCTTCGTGGGAAAGAGCGGTCTCTGGCGCAAAGGTCTGTAAGCGTGCAAGGGCAAGGGCACCGAGGCGCAGATCCTCCAGCTCTTCTTCCAGGGCCTCGTAGGCTGCAAAAGAGAGAAGAACTGCCTTTGGGGCGTTATTTTTCAGAATAATCAGTTTATCTTTTTCCCCCTGTTCCAGGGAATCCAGAGCGGCAGCTGTTTTTTTGGCCAGGGCTGTGGCGGAAAGATAGTCGGTGGCTGGCATGGGTGAGGCCTCCTTATATTATATATAATTGCACATGTAATTGTATGTATAATTATATGCAGTATAACGAAACAATCCTGCCCGGTCAAGAGGATAAAATTCTGACGAACCGTCATTTTTACAATTCCGTAGGGACACGGCATGCCGTGCCCTGAAATGCCTCTGTTGCGATCGAGATGCCCATCGGCAAAAAAAGGGCGACCGCCGGTCGCCCCTACGTCGTAACCCCGTTCCAAAACCGGTCAAGTCGACACCTCTACCCCTTTTTCACAAAGTGAAATCAGATAGCTACTACATACCCATTTGCGGCCCATGTCGCTTCGACGACCCACCAACGCTCTCCAACCCCCGAAAAATCCCGTTTTTCCCAATGAAATCAATATGCGGCCCATAATGACATCCTGCTTTCGCGTAACATGTTAAATATAGGTTTTTTTATCCACTTTTCCTCCTTTTTGAATTTCAATGACACGGACGGGCCGTGATTGTTGATATTACTCAACTTTTTATTTTTAGCCGTTTTGGCCGCTTTTCACCGCCTGCTTGTACAAAGGACAAATTTCATCGTACAGCAGGATGAAATCTGGGTCAACCCTTACCCGCCCCCTCAGACCGCAACCGCCTCAATCTCCGTCCCATTGGTGAGCAGGAGGTAGGATTGCAACTTGGGTAATCGCTTGATATCGGCAAGCTCCTGATACCCTCTGATCTGCGCGATCCCTTCTGCCCGTTTTTCCGCCAGCCCCTGCGCCCCGTCCTTTTTCTTGCTGAATTTCAGCTCAAAAAGGAACTGGTAGCGCACCTCGATCGGGTTACGCTCCAGCAGGAGGATATCCGGGTAGCGGTTGTTCACCTCGGCCTCGCTGCGGATAAAATAGACCTCAGACTGATAGAGCAAGGTCAGGATCACTGTCTTGATGTGTTTTTCATCCATGCGCATGAAATCACGGTTGGAAAACAGGGCCAAGACCTTGCGAATTTCCTCAAGAAGCGGTGCAATGTTGTTGTGCAGGGCTAACTCAGCCACCGCATTTTCAAGGGTATGTTTCTCCACCCGAATCTGAGCTCGTAGCTCAATCTCAGCTCTGAAATAGCCGTAATACAGTTTTTGAATAACATAGTTGGGAACAGCATAGCGCAGCTGACTGAGCACAGTACCGCTGATGGTGATAAAGCCCATGTACAGGAGCAG
>JBATKL010000425.1:0-12975 GCA_049669385.1 Candidatus Electrothrix sp.
TGTCGAATCTATGTAGCTCTTTTTCCTTGCAATGAATGCACCAAAGTGATTATCCAGTCAGGTATTGGAGAGATTATTTTTCTCTCTGATAAGTATAAGCATACTGACTCGGTGAAGGCCTCAAAAATTATGCTGGAAAAATCCGGAGTGCTGTACAGGCAGTTCACAGCCAAGCGTGATGCTGTCTTGCTCTCTTTTTCTGCTTCTCCTGAAGAAAAGAGGAGAGATGAGAGGGGCAGGTGAGATAGGTGATAAGATGTTTGCTCATTTGATTATATGTATGATATGTTGGATGCAGAAAGGTTGAATGCAGAAAGATTCTCGGGAATGGTCAGGTACAGCCGCTCGACGGTAAACAAGAAGGGAACAGGAGGAAAAAATGAAAAAAAAATGGATAACATTTCTTTTTGTATTGCTTTGCCCTGGTTTAGCCTTGGCAGATTGGAAGGAAGATTTTGTAAAAAATTCTGATGAGTTAGGTCTTGATATCGCGGTGGAGAACGCCCTTGATCATGATATTTCACCAAATGAGATCCTCACCCTTATCATTAGTAATCAGGAAAAATTCCAGGCCCGAATGTCTTTGCAGGCCCTTTATTGTGCTGGAGCTGACCGGGATGCTGTTCGAGAGGCGGCAAATAAACTCGGCATTACTATTGGAGATATAAGCATGGCCCTTGAAGAAAGTATTGCGGAGTGCGGAAGTAAGTTGGCCTTAAGCGACCGGGATCTCATGGATGAACCGGCGTCTTCCCCGGAGTCGGGGTCAAGCAATAGTAGTCAGCTTGACCCGCAGTTTTTTGTAGAATTGATCGACAACCCGGCTTCTCCAGATACCACGACTTCTCCAGGTACCACGGCTTCTCCTGGTAGACCCTCCAGCCCTTCCAACCCATGAAAAATGTTCAATATCGTCAATGTTTTCAACTGAGGTACTCAATGAGAATGCAGCCAAAAAAAATAAAAGCATTTACTCAGTATCGTTTGATCGGAGTAATGCTGCTGTTGCTCCCTGTTTCATCAGAAGCATTTACCGTGGAGGGGGGGGATGAGTTGTCCGATTCCGGGAGCAATGTGGCAACAGAGATGATTCTGTTACCCGACAAGGACGTTGCGGAAGAAGAAGAGATTGATTTTGAGGGACGCGTATTCGGTTACCGAGACGGCTATCTGCATGCGGCTTTGGGTTTGCGCGGTGAATGGACAGATAACCTTTATAATTATGATGCAAATAAAGAAGAAAATTTTCTGTTCAACATAACCCCCTCTGTGTGGCTTACTTGGCCCAGGAGGCATAAACGTCCGATTCAAATCGCTTCGGATAATACTTCCCCAGGTGGTATGCAGTACAGTCTTACTGACTATGAGGTTTTTAATAAATATCAGGTCTATCTTGCCGGGAAAATGGATATTATGACGTATTCGGCAAATTCGGATCTTGATCATATTGAAAACGGTATTGAAGCACTGGTTCAATATCAGCCCAAATTCAGAATGAATTTTCATCTGCTGGATAAATACAGCCATAGTCAGGATATATTTAACATGACTGAGGCGACCTTGGAAAATAATCGTGTTTATGATTCCAACATCTTCAGCATCGGCCTGGATTGGAAATTTTCTGACAAATTATCGTTGCAGGCAGCATACAAGAATTTTTTTCTCGGTTACGAGGATGATATAAATAATTTTTTGGATCGCACTGATAACGGAGCTAGTTGCGGGTTCTATTATGATTACAGCCCGAAAACCATTTTTTTTCTGGATTACCAATTTCTTTTGGCGTCTTATGGGGAAAAAGAGCTGCCGGATAACGGTAACAGTTACTTGCATGCTGGAGTGAACTGGCAGGCCAGCGTCAAAACCTCGTTTATGATCAAGGCCGGATATCAACAAGTTAATTATGACTTTGAGACACCGGAGGAGTATGACGATGCTGAGAGCGCAGATGATCTCATCAATGACAATGAGGCCGCATTCAGTTTTGAGGCCCAAGCCAATTGGCAGATAGTACAGAAAAGCACTCTGATACTGAACACAAAATACAGCATTGACCAGACTGACAGCAGGCAGGCTTTAAATAAAACCGTATTTGTCGGTAGAATAGCTTTTGACTATAGATTTACAGGGCGTCTTAGAGGAGATCTCAATTTTATCTACGAAGATTCTGAATACGCTCTGTTTGACGGCGATTCTCGTCTTGATGACCGGTGGTATTTCAAACCTCAGCTGAACTTCGCTTTAAGAAAGTGGTTGAACTTCAATCTCTATTACAGTTTTGATAAGAAAGATTCTACTTTTGATGAGCTGGATTACGAAACAAACACCTTGGGTATCGGTGCCCGTGGTACATTTTGACAGTTTCAGGAAAAAAGTATTCCTGCAGTAACAACCCCTGATAATTTTATGCAAAGCCGACGACAGTCATGTTGAAAAAAAGACCAAGCTGTTTGCAAAGCAGAAGAGTGCAATTTGGAATCTTGCTGGACATTATCATCATGTCTTTCTTGATTCTGCTACCACTCTCTTCTGTCCTGGCAGCCGATTATGTTGGATCTCCTGGAAGTATTCACGGAATTGTGCCGACAAAGCGAATAGTGGTTCCCCAGATAAAGGCGTCCGCTGCCTACCCCACTGTACAACCTCCGCAGCTCAATTTATCATCCATTAAGACTGATTATGCAATCGGGGCAGGAGATGTCCTTGCTATAACAGTCTACGATCATGAGGAATTAACAGTAAAGGTACGGGTGTCCGAGACAGGAATAATCGATTTTCCTTTGATAGGTGAAGTTCATGCCGGAGGATTGGGGATAACAGCAGCGGCAGAACGCATAGAGGCTGCTTTGGCCGATGGTTATATTATTGATCCTCAGGTGACCATCTTTATTGAGCAGTTCAAAAGCAAAAAGGTTGTTGTTCTCGGCCCCGTGCATAATCCGGGCCTTGTTGAGTTGAATGGTTCGATAACACTGCTGGAGTTACTTTCTCAAGTTGGTGGATTGAAAGATAATGCGGGACAAAATGCAACCATTAAAAGACAGGAAAACGGTGCGGAGAAAAATATTGCGATTGACCTTGATCGGTTGATACGAACCGGCGATTCCCGACAGAATATTCAAATTCAAGGGGGAGATACGGTTTCAATCGCTGAAGGAGCTGTTTGTTTCGTTACGGGTGAGGTTAATCAGCCGGGGGAGTATCCCTGTGGTCGTAATGTTACGGTCCTCAAGGTAATTTCTCAGGCAGGCAGTTTTACTGAAAAAGCCCTGGAATCGGGTATAAAGATTAATCGGACGGTCAATGGGATTAAGCGTGTTCTGCAAAATGTGGCTCAGGATACGCTTGTTCAGCCCGATGATGTTGTTATTGTGCCGGAGCGTGAATTCAGTAAAACAGAAGAATCGCTCTGCTATATTACCGGTGAAGTGAATCGGCCAGGCGCATACCCTTGTTCCAGAAAGATGAGCATTCTTAAATTATTGACTCGGGCGGGCGGCTTTTCAGACAAGGCCTTGGAGTCTGGACTTGAGATTAATCGGACGGTTAATGGTCGCAAGCAGGTTTTCAAAGCTGTTAACAAGGATACGTTGTTGGTACCAGAAGATGTTGTTGTCGTGCCTACCAGTTCTGCTAAAAAAGAAGCCGTTTGCTATATTACCGGCCAGGTCAACAAACCCGGAGCATATCCTTGCGGCAGGAACACTACTGTTCTGAAAATGATTTCATTAGCCGGTAGTTTTACGGGCATTGCAGCGGAATCAAGCATCGAAATTAATCGTATAGTCAACGGAACAAAGCAGGTGCTGGAAGATGTTACGCATGACACCTTGGTCCAACCTGAGGATGTTATTGTTGTGCCGGAAAGCTTTTTTTGATACCTTTGTTCCCCTCATGAAGGGGGAACAGAAGCAGTCGTTCAAATGTATAATGTACTACTGATTGTTGCGATGTTCCACATGAAAATTCCTGCCTGAACATGACCTTCTTACGAAGTTTTGAGGCTCAGGTTCGCCTTTTACTTAAGGTTATCTTTAAAAAATACCTCTGGCGCAAGGTCTCGTCTTTCCTTTTATTATTCAAAAGAGTGTCTCATGTTTCCAGAAGAATCTATCAGAGAAAGTAGTCAGCAGGCAACTTCAAAGCCTCTCATTGATTATCTCCGTGTTATCCAAAAACGGAAATGGTTAGTTATGACAGTTGCAGCAATAATTTTTCTGACAACGGTATTATCTACCTTTTCAAAGGTACCGCTTTACACGGCAACTACTGATGTTTTGGTTGAAAAAAATCAGGAGAAGGGCCGCCTTGAGGGGATGTCCACGTATATGGCATGGGATCCTGATTTTAAAGCAACTCAATTTGAGCTGATCCGCAGTTTTAATGTAGCTCTCAGGGTTGTGCAGAATCAGCACCTTGATACTGAGTACAGACATTATTTTTTAGGAAGGACTTCTGCCCCTTCTGGTTTCACCGGATCGGTTGGGACGTCCATAGCAGCTTTTTTTTCTGGGGCTGTTTCTTCTGTGAAATCCTTTTTATCATCATTGATGAGTTCGGAATCGACCTTGGATATCCCCGATGCAGCTGATGGGGAAAGTCAAGGAAAAACAATACCCCAAAGCAGGCCAACAAGTGACACTGAACAGATTGCCGATATGGTTCAAGGTGCTCTTACGCTTGTTCCTGTGCGTGATACAAAGATCATCAAAGTAAGTTATACGCATCGGGTACCGGAAATTGCCCAACTTGTTGCTAACGGTATGGTCCAGGCCTATATTGAAGAAACCTTGGATATCAAAACAAGTACAACAATGCATAGCTTGAACTGGATGACTGTCAAGGCGGATGAGGAAAGGGGAAAATTAGAGGATTCGGAAAGAGCCTTGCAGGAATACATGCGGAAAAACGATATTGTGACTGTGGAGAATAAACTGACTGTTCTCCCTGAGCGTCTTTCCCGGTTTAGCTCGGATCTGTCTGCGGCAGAAACAGAGGAAAAAAAACATGCTGCTGTCTATCTTCAAATAAAGGGAGCAGGGAAGAATGATAAAAAGCTTGAGGCTATTCCTTTACTTTCCAATAATAGTGAGTTGCAGGGTTTTCGCAGCGAACTTTTTGCCGCTGAACAAAACATTAGAGAGGTGTCCAAAAGATACGGCGAAAAGCATCCGATGATGATCAAGGCCCGGGCAGATCAGCAACTCCTGCAAAAAAAGAAGCGAATAGAGATTGAGCGGGTTATTGCAGTCGCCAAAAACAGCTATGAACTTGCCAAAACTCGGGTCAGAGATTTGACCAAGATGATGGAGGAGACAAAGGCGGAAATGCTGAATATGAACGAGCGCTTTGTTCAGTATACCGTCCTGAACCGGGATAAGGAGATGAACCGGACTGTATACGATGCATTGTCCAGCAGTATTAAGAAAACCAATGTCACAGCTCAAGCTATGGATATCAGAATTTGGGCGATCAAAAAGGCGGAGTTTCCCTTGGTGCCCTCAAAGCCAAATAAAAAGAAAGAGTTGTTGCTCGGCTTGGTTTTTGGTTTGAGTGCTGGGATTGCCTTGGTGTTTTTTCTTGATTACCTCGACAATACGGTCTCAGATGGCAATCAGCTGGAAAAAAGGTATGGTCTGACGGTTCTCGGTGCAGTAGAAGATCTTCCGAAAAAGAACAAAAATGTTGAAACGTTTATCCATGAGAATCCTCTCTCAGCCTTCACAGAGAGCTACCGGCTTATTCGTTCCAGCCTGCTTCTTTCCACTCCGGATCGTCCACCGCGCACCCTCCTCATTACCAGCATGATGCAGCAGGAGGGCAAAAGTACCACAACCAAGAATCTCGCCTATATTTTAGCACAGAATAATAAAAAGGTTTTAATCGTCGACTGTGATATGCGACGTCCTAGACAACATTCTATGTTTGAAGTGGATAATTCCTATGGCCTGAGTAATTATCTTTCAGGTAATACAGATGAACAGCAACCAAGCTTGATCAAACAATTACCGGATAGCCAAATTTCAGTACTTCCTTCTGGTCCTATCCCCCCGAATCCAGCAGAGTTATTGGGGTCAAAGAGGATGAAGACCTTATTGGAAAAGTCAATAGAACGCTTTGATTTTGTTCTTCTTGATTCCCCGCCGGTGCAGCAGGTGACAGATGGTCTTCTGTTAGCTGGCCTTGTTGACGGTACCGTTACTGTTCTTCGCGCCGGAAACACCACCTTTGATATGCTGGACAGCGGCGTGAAAAAATTACGGGAAAGTCAGGCCCGTTTGCTGGGTTTCGTCCTTAATCGCGTGACAAAAAAACATGCCGGTCATGGATATTACGGATATTATTCGTACTATTCGCGTAAAGGGAAAGGTGGGTATTATACGGAACAGGACAAGGGCTAAGGGACAGAAGAGGCAGGTGGGGCAGGAAGGAGGAAAGAGTGGAGCCGCAGCTTTTTTTCTCTTTCTGCTCACGCTCTTTTTTGCCCCTCTTGCCTTTGGAACGACTGAAATGTGGTCAATGATCACGGTGGAGTTACTTATTGCTCTTACCGGAATTTTGTACTTCCGCCCTTCTTTCTGGGAGGGATCCTCATGTTATAGAACGCCTGGCTTTCTTCCTCTGCTGTTGCTGCTTGCCTGGATGTTTTTTCAAACACTTCCCCTGCCTCTTCCCGTTGTACGCATAATTGCGCCGAATATTTTCCAGGCCTATCAACCGGTTTTTGACCTGCCCGGACTGCGTTCCCTTGATAATTGGGTCCCACTAACAGTCAACCGTCAGGCGACCCTGCTGGAGGCGCTTCGGGTCAGTTCATACGCTTTTTTTTATTTATTGACCGTTCAACTGCTTACGAGCAGCAGGAAGTTGCTGACAACGGTTAAGGCTGTCAGCGAGTTAGCACTCTGTATCGCCCTCCTCGCTGTTCTACAAAGAATGACAGCACCTGATACCCTTTTCTGGTTTCGTCAATTGACTGAAGGGAAAACAGCCTTTGGTCCTTGGGTGTATAAGAACCACTATGCGGGCTTCATGGTTATGCTCTGTCCACTTGTATTGGCGCAATTTTTACTGTATCGCCCCTCTGTCGAGCATGTGCAAACGTTCAGAGAAAAGATTCTTGCTTTTTTTTCGGAGAACCGAGCAACGGCACACCTTTTCTGGGGTTTTGGGAGCATTGTCCTTCTCGCCTCAGTTTTTCTTACTCAGTCACGGGGTGGTATTCTCAGTATTCTCTGCGGGCTCTTGTTTTTCTTTCTTCTTCTTTCCCAGCAGCAAGAAAGGGCCGGGAAACTCCCGCTGCTCCTTCTTCTAGCTGGCTTACTGATTATCGTTGGCTGGTACAGCTGGGAGCCTATTTTTGAGCGTTTCAGCAGTATCATTGAGAGTGGAACTGGAGAGATAAAGGATGATCGACTGCTGATTTGGGCAGACGCCCTGAAGATACTATCTGCTTTTCCTCTGACTGGAAGCGGTTTTGGAACCTTTGTGGATATCTTTCCCGGCTACAAGACCCTTCCTGATGATCTTCTCTATGAGCACGCTCATAATGATTTTTTGGAGTTGCTCACTGACGGTGGCTTGATTGCCGGTGGACTAGGTTTGTGGTTTATCATGAGTGTGTTGAGAGCTGGCTATAGGCAAATTTGCTTGCGGAAGGACAGGGTCGCTGTTTTTCTCGCAACGGGTGTATTCAGCGGTCTTATTGGACTCCTTGTGTACAGCATATTTGATTTTAATCTTCATAACGGAGCAAACGGACTGTATTTTGCTTTCTTTTGCGGTCTGCTGGTATCAGCCAGCAATACCCGGAGATATTATAAGAATTCTTCCACTTTGTTGGTTCCGACGAGATCAAGTCAACGAATGAGAGGGCTGGCCTTTATGGCTTTGCTTGTTTTTTTCTGTGTCACCGTGTTCTTCCAAGGAAGAATTGCCTTGGCTGAAAGCTATTATCAGCAGGCACGGTTGGTTGCGTCACTGGCCAATTTGGGGTCGGTGCTCAAAAGAGAAAAAATGATAGGGTTACTTAACGAGGCGAAAGCCATTGATCCTTTGACCGGATTGTATGCCTATGCTTTGGCAAATTTAAGCAGGTTGCTGCAGAGAGATGAGGAAGCTCTTTCTTTATCCTCAGAAGCTGTGCTGCGGCAGCCTATGAATTTTGCTTATTTACAACAACTTGGCCACCTGGTTGCTCCTGTTGATCAGAGCAAGGGTCAGCAGTTGCTGGAGATTGGCTATAGAAGGGCTGAGCAAAAAGCTCTCGCTTTTCAGGGTTGGGCGGAGTTTGAGCTTTCTCGTCATTCCAGAGAAAAAGGGTTGGAGAGGTTAAAAAAAGAACTTGAGCAGGATCCCAGACTCCTGCGGTCTCTTTATCCTTTGCTGAGGAAATATCAGTTTGATCAGAAGGAAGTCGCCGCAGTGCTGCCAGAGCGGACATCTGCATGGATAGGTTTCTGGGATTACATGAAGAAAGAGGGGGAAACAGAAGAGTATGCATTTGTCTTGGAACGTTCTCTCGACTTCATTGATAATGAATCCAAGGTGCATTCTCGCTTTTTTACCGAGGTTGTCCGTTATTACCTCTCAGAAAAAAAGAAAGAGAAAGCGGCAGAAGTGCTGCTGCTCGGTATTCGACATTTGCCAAGGTACGCACCTTTTCATATCCTTCTCGGTGAGATATATTTAAAGAGAGGGGATAAGGATCAGGCTATGAAAGAATATGAGCAGGCCTTCCAGCTTGATCCCAAAAATGAAGATCTGCAAGATAGAGTCGGCAAGTTGCAACAGGAGTGATGCGTGACGTGCGCTGATTAGAGAGAAGATTGTTGCTGGAAAATATAAAAACCTGTAAGATAAATCGTTTTGTATCAGCGGAACACGTATGTTAATTAAGAATCATTTTTTTTAATGGTTTGAAGATAGGGGCTGTCGATGGAATACCATTTGATTTCTCAGGGACATTTGTTTACCGGAGCCAAGGAGAAGGACTGTATCGTGATGATTCAGCGAATCACGAAGTTGTCTGAGGAGCAGGTTCGTAAGACGTTGTTGAATGGGCGCCCTCGTAAGCTCTTCAGTTCCGATGATAAGGCGAAAGTTGAAAAATTTTCTCAGGCCTACCGCAAGGCCGGTTTGGATGTGCGAATAGAGAAGAAAAAATAATTCAATGTGAATGCGCTGAATTGATTGTTTTTTCTTGTGCAGAAACAGGACGCTATATATTCGATGGATATTAAGGAGTCTAGCTGCTAAAAAAAAGGCCGTAAGCGTAAGCTGGCGGTCTTTTTTTATGCCCTATTTTCCTTCGCGATAGTAAAAAGATAAAAGACACCAATAACTTGCAACTGTTGAACCAACCTTGCTTTTACGGGTAAAAAACTGTAAACTGGGTGATATGTAAACAGTGCTGACCTTAATTCATGTCCGACCAAAAACTCTTACTGTTATGCCTATTATGAAACATTATAAAATTTTTCTTTCTTTTTTCCTTGTCACCTTGCTTCCTGGCACTCAGGCTATGGCCTTCCAAGAAGCCGGTTGCGGTGCTGGAGATTGTCGGGATTGCCATTCGGTCAACCGAGATGAGGTCGCCCGTCTGCTCAAAGGCAAGGTCACAGAAGTTCTGGATGTCAAACGGAGCGAAGTTCCGGGTCTTTGGGACGTCGAGGCTGTTTATAATGGCCAAAAACTTCCCTTTTATCTTGATTTCTCTAAGAGCTATCTGATCAGCGGCAACGTGATCAGGCTGAAGAGTAATGAAAATGTGACACAGGAAACTTTTGTTAAAATGAACAAGGTGGATAGCTCGAAGATCCCCTTGGATGACGCCCTTGTTCTCGGCGATTCTACTGCGAAAAATAAAGTCATTGTATTTGATGATCCAGAGTGTGCCTATTGTAGTAAGCTTCATCAGGAAATGAAAAAAGTTGTTGAGCAGCACTCTGATATCGCCTTTTTTATTAAAATGTTTCCCTTGGCCATGCACCCGAATGCCAAGTCTAAGGCGCAAACCATTGTCTGTGCCAAACTGAAGGGAGAAAACGACAAGGCTGTAGAGCTCCTGGAGGACAGTTTAGCTAAGAAGCCTCTGGCTGCACCTGACTGTGACAGTGATGTCGTTGATAAGAATATTGCCTTAGCCAAAGAGCTGTATATAACCTCCACGCCGACTTTGATTATGCCTGACGGACGAGTTCTCCCTGGATTTAAAAAGGCGGATCAGATTATATCCTCCCTTAAGGAGAAGGAAGAAAAGAAAAAATAATTCTGGCCTTATTACTCCCCGTCTTCTCCTCAACCTGACTTGATCCAGAAAGGTTGAGGAGAAGAACACTCTTTGAGGAACATATAATGTTTGCCCCTCACCTCTGCATCTGAGTATGCCGTAATAATAGCCATCCTGGTCCGGGACGGCAAAAAAACACAGCGACGTTGCTCCTGCCTGCCACGCCTTAGCCTCACAGCCTTGGTGATTATCATTATCACCCCACGGCTTGCTTTTTCTTTCCGGCAAATCAGGCGAACAACGCGTCGTCTGAACGAATGTATTTCACTGTACCGATATCTCCTCTTCTGTCCTCAAGGCGAAGTGGGCAAAAGCTGCCGGACTGTCGGTAATCACGAGAAGGAGCTCCTATCATGCTTAAAATTCATCAAACCAGGAATCTTGTAAAGCAGTTCGAAGCCATGCGTAAGGGTGGTAAAAAAGAGCGGGATATTTTGCTCCGGGCGGAGACTATCATGACCCGTTTGCAAGACAATCCTTTGGACGAAAAAGCAGAATGCAGGCGTACCTATAACGGAGAAGTTCGTTTGAAAGATTGCCGTAAATACAGTCTGTCCTGTGGGTTTCGTTTGATTGGTCTGAAACGGGAAGATCGGTTGATTTTTACTTACATTGGTAGCCACGACGATTGTCAGCGCTGGATAGAGAATAATCGTTCATGCCTTGATGAAATAGAGTCTGTTCCTCTGTCTTCTGATTTCGTTGGGAAATCAACTGGTCCAGATTCAGACAATGGAGCCCTACATCAAGCTACGCATTATTTTTCTGAAGATGAATATGAGGTGCAGCTCATGGAACAGGTTGATGAGCACCTTCTGCGTGAGGTCTTTCCGGCCTTTGCTAGGGAGTCAAGAGAGTCCGTCTGAGGAGATAGACAGGTTGTCGGTTTGGGTTTGGACGGGTATCTTAATGTCTCGTGATATCGAGTAGTGCCGTAAGGGCACGGAGCGCCGCGCCCTATGCACATATTTTTCTTAGTCCCTTGACCCTTCTTCACCGCCCCGGCTGTCCTTAGATCCTCTTTGAGGCGGTCGCTCCGGTCGGAGGAAAAGACGATCTCCGTTCTTTTCTTCGACGCAAGTCCCTGTGACCGTGTCTCCCCGAGGCCCAGTGAACTCAGCCTTATCTCCGCTCTTTTTTCCTTCACAAGCAGTGTACGCCTCCGATGGCGGCTGGTGATGCCGTCCCTCCCGTCCTTCGCCACGTCGTGCATCATCGGTGGCAAAAGCATGAACCGAGCAGATACTCAACAGGGCCATAACGAATATTGCGGTTTGTTTTTTCATGGTATTCTCCTTGAATAATGTGATGGTCTCAGGATATGAGGCAGGCAAGGCAGGAAAAAACAATCCTCATGCTTTTTGCCTTTGTCTTTTTTTTACCCTTTCTACTTTCTTTATAGCCTGCCGAGGGTGACAGGAGAGGCTGCAGGAAAATGAAAAAATTGTCATCTGTCTGATTTTTTTTGTAAGAGTTCAGCCTTGCTTTGATGCTCAACACTGTTATTCCTCTGTATAATGATCGTCACATTTACACATCTTCATGCATTGGCCGGTACCGTCGCACCGTTCACTGATATTCGGATCTCGTTATTGATATTGCGGTCGGGTATCTGTTCTCTAAGGGCTTCAAGAGCTTGTTCTGTTACGCTCAGCATATATCTTACCTTTTTTATAACATAGCGGGATACAAAAAAATCATTTTTAAACTTTTTTAAAAAAATATACAAGTACCACAAATCATGATTTTTGTTTGTCGCTACTGTATGCTGCTTATCTGCTTATCTGCTTATCTGCTTATCTGCTTATCTGCTTATTAACAAATTGTTTTTTTTGTATAATGATGAATGTTAGGGAGATTGTTAGAAAACCGTTAGTTCCTGAGTCTGAAGTAGGAAAATATCAGGATAGATAGGGAGTGTGTTTTTATGCGTTCGAGTTGATCAGTTATAAGCGACGTTTGGCTTTGATTCAGCATAATATTAACGAAAATGAATATTTGGAAGTAGTTTGTAACGGAAAACCTTCTGTCCGTGAACTGTAGCCCGGAGCACCTATGTCTGCCATTAAGCTTGTTTTATACGTCTTTCTCTTTTTTTTGCTGACCGCCTGCGCAGTACCGCCGCCTCCTGTTCCGATGCAAATTCCAGACCACCCCATCGACTATTTGCGTGAAATCAAACCGCTGCTGGATAAACGCTGTGTGGTCTGCCATTCCTGCTATAATTCTCCCTGCCAGTTGAAGCTCAGTTCTTACGAAGGATTGGATCGGGGCGCGAGTAAGGAGGCTGTCTATAATGCTCAACGCCTGAAGACGATGGACCCAACTCGGCTCTTTTTTGATGCCCAGACAACCGAAGAATGGCGAGACAAGAGGTTTTACACAGTAACAGAGAATACTGCTGAACCCGGTTTGAATAATTCCATTCTTTTGCAGCTGCTTGCCCATAAGATGGAAAACCCTGAGAGCAGCGGTGAGTATCAGCCGGAGGCGGAAGATTTGACCTGTGCTGACAGCGGGAATGAATTGGGGAGTTATTTGGACAAACATCCTAACCGAGGCATGCCCTTTGGCTTTCCTCCCTTAAAGAAAGAGGAGTTTTCCTTGATTGCCGGCTGGCTGGCTCAAGGCGGGAAAGGTCCGACCCCGGAACAACAACAGCAGCTGATTACCCCAAAACCGGC
>JBATKL010000426.1:0-1972 GCA_049669385.1 Candidatus Electrothrix sp.
CCAGCCAAAAAGACCTTGGCACCTTTATCTGTGAAAAATCAGCTGTCACTGCGGGTACCTGTGAGATGTACAGCTTTCCGGCAACAGGCAACGGAACAGCAACAGAATCCCTGAGCGATGCAAGCGAATGGACAAGCACCGGCTTATACGCCCTGCCCGGCAAATCAATCACGGTCACCCGAACCGACAGCAACAGCGCAGCAGCAGCGGGTATTTTTTTCAATTTTCAACGAGTAGGTTCTTCTCGCTCTGTGGCTTCTTATGACCGGCCTCAATTCATGCAAAGTCCGGCCATGCTGCTGAAATCTGGAGAAAGCCGCACCTTCACAACGCCCTATGGCGGCCCTATTTATCTCCGTTTGAATGGTAACAGCACGGTTTCCGGCACTTCAGTCAGCTTCAGTTTCACCGGTGTTGCCAAGCATGCCGCTGTGCTTGATATCGGCGACAGCACCCAGGCCCAGGCCTTTATTACGGATGTCCAGACCAACCCCCTGCCCCATGTGGATATTCGCGGCGAGGGGTTTGAGGCCCATATGCGAATTGATAAATTCCTCAACAGTGTCAACGCTCCAATCAACCTGTCGCAAAAACGTGATGGAACCAGCCTAACCATTGATTACTCCGGTGATGTTGAACAGCTTTTTTCAGATTATCGAGATTATTTTGTCGGCGCTGTCTATAATCTGGCTGGTTTCAAACTGCCCGGAGAGAATCTGAGCAACACTCTTTCCACTGATGTGCAAAGTATCTGTCAAAACTTTAGCTGGGACTGCACCGATGAAAGCATCCATCGAAGAAATAAACGGCAGCATGCCAACTATGATCAATATGCAAACTGCGGTTCGGGATGCTCCGGCAATCCGTATGATGCTGCCTGGAATATCAGCGCACTGGGCTGGGGTGATTCCCATGAATTGGGCCATAATCTGCAAACCAAGCCCCTCAATGCACACTGGGTGCCAGAGGCTAACCGAAATGATTGGAGCGCCTACAGCAATCGGGCCGGTGAAAACTCCAACAATATTTTCCCATATAACACGGTATGGAACTATTACCGTAAAGTACAGAGCGACGACCTGGAGATTACAGACGGTCATATGAACCATAAAGAGCTTTTTGCCGTGATCCAGTCTGATCTGGCAGGCTTGACTCAGAATATCAACGGGGTCAGTAAAAAAGTCATCTATAATCAGAACTGTGACTTGGTCGGTTCCTTTGATGCGTCCTCTTCCAACAATCGTTATTCGGTGATCTGGGAAAACAGCGCCTATGCAGCGGATAACGGCAAGCGCATGAGCTTCTTGCTCCAGCTGCCAGTGATGCTGGATAAAAAAACCATGCGGGACGGGACAACCCTTCAACACGGGATGGATATTTTTACCCTGCTCTACAGCCAGTCACGTATTTTTGCTCAAGCGGCTCAGAATGCAACCGACTGGGACAGCGCCCGTGACGCCTTGGGTTTTGGTTTATTCCCCTATGAGGGCGGAGGTCCTTATGGTGGGCTCAAGGTAAAGAATATTCCTGGCAATGATTTCCTGCTGGTCGCCTTGGGATTTATTACTGGCCTGGATTGGCGCACCTATTTTGATCTACGCGGAGTCCGTTATTCCGACTTAGCAGCGCAGCAGGTTGCGCAACATACCACAGACAGCATTATCACCTCGACAGTGGGAACTGCATTTGCGGTACTGGACACAGAGTTGCCTGCTCTTGATATGTCCGCAGTGCAGTATGTTCATCTTGACGGCGTATCCACTTGGCCTAAAGATGGCTGGCATCCTTCGCAGTGTCTCCCAACTCCGTAATTTTTTCTTTATACCTTCCATCCCTCCCCTCTGGGGAGGGATAAAAAAAATCAAAAAGGGCAGAGAAGCAAAATCCTTCCTCTGGCTACTTCTCCCGCAAAGAAAGCGCAATCCGCTTCCGTTGCTGATCCACCTCCAGCACCCGCACCGTCACCTGCTGC
>JBATKL010000427.1:0-10661 GCA_049669385.1 Candidatus Electrothrix sp.
GGGGTCGGATATCATGGCGTCTATGGCTATTCCATCCTTCGGGGATGTGAAATGTCCCTGCTGTCTTATTTTGCTGTGAGTAGCGATGCCGTGGCATTGGGATTTCACTGTTATTATTTTTCAAACATGTTTTGTATCAGTATGTTACAAAAGAGACCTGTGGTGGGTAACTGCTTTATGTTACAGGATCTTCCCGCTAAAGGAATGCTGGGGACCTGATGCCGAGTAGTTATGACTGGACAATTATTATAGATACTTTATATTGCTTGTCTGCTGAGTGGACGTAAATCACCACCGGGAGAGTCAGGCCTGTGAAGAGATATAAGCGCTCTTTTCGATGAAAAGAGAAATAATGCCTTGTTGCGGCAAAAGAGAACGGTATGAAATGTCCTGAATGCGGTGTTGAACAAAAAAAAAATGATGAACTTCGCTGTGGCTGCGGCTATCAGTTTATCTTTCATGCGAGAAACGCTCAGGGGATGACAGATGCGAAATTCTTCAATTTGCTGCGGGGAGCTGGGGGAAACGGGCGTTTTTATTTTACCTTTCCTCAGCTCTATAGCACTTGGTGTCAGCAGGATGCTGAGGAGAGAATGTGCTTGTTACGGAAAAAATTCGCAGGTGTCGGATTTTTATTGCTTACTTTTTGTATCTCCTGTTTCCTCTTGTTGGGCTGGATAGGCGGAGTACTCAGCCTGATCCTGCTGGTTATCCCTTGGCTGTTGATCCGGCAGTATCGTCGACAGCTGCCACCTGATTTGGGAAGTTTAAAAAAGTTGGTCAAACAATGGCAAGCAGGGCATGGCGGAGGGGACGAGATGTTGTTGATTCGTCCGAGCCTGCATGAGCAGCCACCTGGTTTTCAAGAAAAGGATCTTTTCGACTATGGGGTCGAGCGAATTATTATTGTGGAACGCCCCCTTTTGGTGGATTTGCTGGTTAAGAATGGTTTTCATGCTGAGCAAAATGCTCTTGTTTTTTCACGGGATGGTTATCCGGCTTATATTGTTCAGCGTGCTCAAAAAATGCTCAAAGAGAGCCCCTCGTTGCCTGTTTATCTGCTGCATGATGCCAGTGAGGCTGGGCTGGCGATGTCTGAAAAAAATAAATTGTCGGGCCGCAGGGTCATTGACCTCGGGATCAGGCCTGAGCAGTTAGAAAAAATGTATTTTCTTCAAGCCTTACAAATGCAAAGAAAAGATTACAAGGCGCCTCTTGATATTCTTCCTTATCCTATTTTGGCGACAATCTGTGGGACAGCGATTCGTGAAGATCGCACACTGCTTGAGGTGTTGGAGCAATGGAATGCTGATAGAGTATATGGAAATCTTTTTTGTGATCTTGTGATGCAACGAGAGAGAATCGGAAAAAAGAGTACAGGGAGATAGGGAGCGCAATGGGAGCAATCTTTGGCTTTTCCGGTTGGAGCGGAAAGAAAAACCGGGCTATGGCAGCCGCCTTGAGTCATCGGGGGACTCCCCCGGCTCGTATCCATGCCTCAATTCGTTCAACAGCCTGCTGGCTTCCTTCCCGTTCAAATCACGGAGGTATCATTGAGCACCGAGGGCAGGTCGTTGCCCTTGCCGGTCGTTTTTTTACAGAACAGAAAAAAAACCATATGGCGTCGCTCCTGCGCAGTTATCGAGAGAAGGGTTTGGATTTCATTCGAGATCTGCGAGGTGCTTATGTGCTTGCCGTGTTGGATGATGACTGTATACATCTTGCCCGTGATTCTGCCGGGCTCCGTACAATTTATTATGGATTGTACAACGATCGGTTTGTCTTTGCTGTTGAGTCGAAAGGGGTACTGGCCTGGTCCGGTTTTGCCCGCAACCTGCGCCCGGCGGCCGTGGCACAATATTTTGCTTATGGCTTTGTGCCGGGAACAGAGACCATGTTGGAGAATCTCTGGGAGTTGCCTCCGGGGCATACCGTGACTTTTGCTCGGGGAAAGGTAGAGCCACCTCGCTGTTTTTTTGCTCCTGAGCAGGTAGGTAAGGAGGAAAGGAGCCAGCAGAAATGGGCCACGGAATTCGCCTCTCTTCACGGGCAGGTTCTTGCTGATCAGTTGCCTGCCGACGGTTCTGCCGGTCTTTTTCTTTCCGGTGGACTCGGCTCTGCTGCGATCGGTGCAGAAGTTTTTCGTCAAGGTAGGAAAAAAATATCGAGCTGGTCGATCTGCTTTAACGACGATCAAAGAGGCATGGATGACGCCGGAGCCGTTGCTGATCATATTGGTACTGATCACCGGAAAATTCTGATTCAGCCGAAGAATTTTTTGAAGAGTCTTGGTGAGGCTGTGCTTGTGGCAGGTGAGCCAGTTGGTGATCCGTCATCAGTGTTCATGTATATGCTTTCTGCAATTGCGGCTGAGGAGGTGGAATACGTCCTGAATGGGGCGGGCAGTTCTTTGGTTTTTGGCGGCACGCATATGCTTCCTGTATTGCTGCGACATTGGTACGGGGGGATTAAGCAGGGATCTTTTTTTCGTGAGCAGGCATATCTTTCTTCCTGTTGTGGAGCCTATGACGACTTGAACGCTCTGCTTACTCCGGAATGGCGCAGTCTGTATAATACGCATGAGGCTCTTGAGGGGGTTTTAACGCCTTTTTTTCAGGCCGGTCGAGCAGGAACTTTTCTCGATATGCTTTCTGCCGCGAATATCCAACTGAAGGGCGGACATATGCAGCTTCCGTTGATGGAAAGAATGACCGGTGCGCATGGGATCAATTCGCTCTCCCCCTTATGTGATGAGCGGTTGATTGATATGAGTTTTCGCATGCCTCCTGCTTTAAAAATCAGTCGAGGCATTGAGAAGAGGATTATTCGCCAGGCCTATAACATGTCTTTGCCCAAAAATATTATTGAGCAACCAAAGAGTGGCATGGACTTCCCCGTCCATTTTTGGTTGCATAGAGAGTGTAAAAAATATGCTCGTAAAATTTTGAACAGAAGGGATATCAAGAGGGCTGGGATTTTTAACCCAGGTAGGGTTGAAGAGCTGCTTGCGCTCACACCTGAACAGACCCAGCCACGGCATGAACGTACCTTGTGGCTCTTGATAACCTTTGAGTTATGGCGGCGGAAGGTACTGAATGAAAAACTGTAAACAGTAAAGCGTTTTTGCTGTAGAAAAGAGTTATTTTCTACCGAAAAAAGGCGGATGAGGAGGCGTTGGCTTCTTTATCCGCCTTTTTTTTGCCCCTGTCCTGTTTTTTACATTTAACTTATTGGAAATTCTTCCTTAGTGAAAGTAGATATTGTTTTTTAGGAAAGAGTGAGGTATAATTTTTTTTACTATACAGTATTTTTTGTGTTGTAAATTGAACTTTTTCATTGAGGCAATGTTTGCGTTATGGAAGAAAAAAATATAAATTGCTGGGAATTCAAGAGATGTGGGAGAGAACCCGGTGGAGAAAATGCATTTGTGGATGGCATTTGCCCGGCTGCAATTGAATCCAGAGCAAACGGTATTCATCAAGGACTGAATGGCGGGCGCTGCTGTTGGGTTATCAGTGATTCTTACTGTAAGATCAGTGGGAAAGATGATGTTGCCGGTGCTCTTGTTGAATGCCGCAATTGTGAATTTTATGCCATAGTAAAAGATTCTAGTCAGTTATTAGTTGTGGCCTAGTATAGTTTTTTTGATATGCGTATGTGGCTGGCCCGTTTTTAGAGGAGAGGTTATTTGAGGTCCCGGTGTGAACACACCGGGATTTTTTTTTCTGAGTTTTTGTCTGAGCGAGTGATGCCTATGGGGTTGATAAAGGTTGAGCGAAAAAATACCTTTTTTCCAGTCCTTGCCTTTTTATACAAAAATATTGTACAATAAAACATTAGTGGCTGATGTAAGAATAACCGGGGTGCTGTCGCAAGGCTGGACGTGCTCCTCAAGGGGTTTAACGTGGTGTACCGATGCCTATCATGATGAAAAAAACAACATGCCTGCTTCTGTTTTTTACAAGTGTTTTACTGATGGCCGGACAGAGTGAGGCTAGTTCTCGTTTTCCGGTTTATCAGATTATCTCACCCAATGTGCAGTTTTGGGAAAAGATTTACGGAACATATTACAGCAATCAAGGTGTGTTACATGATAAAAATGATTTGAGCATTATCTATGCTGTTATAGATTTTGTTCCGAGAAAAACACCGGGAGCAGGTATTGTTAATGCGCAGCTTGAAAAAATGGTTCGGGTGCGCCATCAAAAGATTCTTGAAAAATTTGCCGACGGAAGGAAGCCGAGCACCAAGGAAGAAAAAAAAGTTTATGCTCTTTTCAAAGGAAAGCAAAAGCCTTCGATTTTCCGTGAGGCCAGCGAGAATCTTCGCTTGCAGATTGGTCTGAAAGATAACTTTCGCAAAGGGGTTATCCGTTCCGGGGCATATATGCCGATGATTAAAAAAATTATGCGGGCTCGTAATCTGCCGGTAGAACTTGCTTATCTCCCGCATGTTGAATCCTCTTTTAATCTCAATGCCCATTCCAAGGCCTCCGCAGTTGGTCTCTGGCAGTTTACAAGATATACTGGGCGAGAATATATGACAATTAATGATCTTGTTGATGAACGTTTTGACGTGTACCTGTCCAGTATGGCGGCAGCACGGTTTCTTCAGGAAAATTATCGCCAGCTCGGCTCTTGGCCCTTAGCCCTGACCGCGTATAATTATGGTCGGGCCGGGATGGTACGCGCCCAGAAACAATGGGGCACCTATCCGAGGATTATCGCCAACCATCAGACCGGAATTTTCAAGTTTGCGTCAAAGAATTTTTATTCTGAGTTCATCGCAGCTGTTCGTGTGGCCAGGCGCTTGGAAAATGACCGCTCTCTGGTCAAAGATCGTCCTTGGATCAATGTTACCTTTCGTCTGCCTAACTATGCTCCTGCAGCGCAATTGACCGATTACTTCGGGATAAGTGACGAAGAGTTTGAGCGGCTCAATCCGGCTATCCGAGACTCGGCCCTTGAAGGACGGAAATATATCCCGAAAGGGACCTTGGTTCGTCTGCCTGCGACAAAACGTATCCGGAAACAGATAAAGAATATTCCTTCCCGGCTGTTGTATGCCCAGCAGGTTCGTGATAAAGAATACAAGGTCAAAAAAGGGGATACTGCTCTGAGTATTGCAATAAAATACAAGGTATCTTTGAAAGAACTTGTTCAGGCTAATGATTTGGGCAAGAAGGCAAAGGTACGCCTGGGGCAGACATTAAGGATTCCCGTTCCCGCTTCCGTTGTTGCAGTGAAGTCCATGTCCGCGAGCAGCAGCAAGGCAATGGTGACCTTGCAGGCCACCCCGAAAGAAGAGGTGATGGGAAAGAAGGTCGATCTACCGGTCCAAAAGGAAGCCAAGCACGTTCCGCTCGCTCTTGCTGACAGCGGTAATAGTATTCTTACCCTCAATAAGTTATCCAAAAGAACTCCGTAAAGAAGACAGCTTTGATCCCGGGATGACAGCCTGTCCGGTCCGGGATCGAACGCAGCAGATCTCTCAAAACCTGTTCGGTTTTTCCACTCTCTGAAAATATTTCTAACGCAACTTCTTATAATGACGCATTCCTCTACCCAAGCTGGTGCAACTGTAACTCCGGCTATCAAGCTCGGCGCTTTGAAGACAGGGAGTCGGCTCAGCCGCTGGTCCTTTGGTTACTGTCCTGAAGAAAAAAAGAGCATCGCGCTGTTGCGCAGCCTGCTTCGTATCCTACTTATCATGGTGCATGAGTTCAGTCATACCAATATTTCGCTTCGTGCCTCGGCCCTGACCTTCTCTGTTATTTTGTCTATGGTGCCTTTGTTGGCAATGAGCACGGCCATTTTGAAAGGGTTGGGCAACGGCGACCAGATGCGGATAGCCGCGTACCATTTTATAGATCAATTAGACCCCGAGGCAGAGCAGGATTTGCCGTCTCTACATCCCGAATTGCCTCCGCTGGTTGATTCGGTTGATTCGGAAATTGTGGTTTCTGAAGATCAACCGGCTGAATTGGTGAAATCGGTGAAATCGGTGGAACAGGAAGAGCCTATAGAGGTGACAGAGGAAGTAATAGAGGAGGCAATAGAGGCGATAGCAGAGGGACCTCCTCCCTCTCTTAATCGTCATTTGCATCAGGCCATTGATACCATTTTTGATTATGTGGATAATACCAATTTTGCTGCCCTTGGGGCTTTTGGTATCGCAGGCCTTTTGATTGTGGTGGTCATGGTGCTGAGTTCGGTGGAAGATGCCATGAATGCTATCTGGCATACTCGACGCGGCCGCTCCCTGTTTCGGAAAATCATGGATTATCTGGCACTGCTTGTCCTGTTGCCCATCTCGGTCAATATTGCTCTTGCCGGTGATGCTATCCTGCAATCGCCCAAAATAATGGAGTACATCACCACCTTTATTCCGTCTGCCTGGGTTGTGCAGATGCTCCTGAAGCTCCTGCCGTTCATCTTTATAACCCTGTCTCTGATGATGATGTACCTCTTTTTCCCCAATGTTAAGGTCAAGACCGCTGCGGCCTTTTGCGGGGCCTTATTCGGCGCGGTCTTCTGGTTCATTGTCCAGCGTGCCTATGTGGTCCTCCAGATCGGCGTGGCGAACTATAATGCCATTTACGGGTCCTTTGCCACGGTCCCGCTCTTTTTGGTGTGGATTCAGTTAGGCTGGATGTTCGTCCTGCTTGGAGCTGTCCTGGCCTATGCTATTCAGCATCGTAATAGCTATCAGCTGTCAGGGACAGAAAGCAGTGCCCGACAGGATCTCCAGAGGACCTTTGATATCCTGATCACGGTCTATAATAATTTTGCCTTAGGTCGAGCCACCGTGCTGGATCAGCTGGTGGAGCAATGCCAGGTGGTTAATGAGACCGATCTGGCCCACCCGTTAGATGTGCTTATCCTGGGCGATTTGCTGCACGAAATCGATCAGGATGGAACCGTTGCCTTTATCCCCTGTCGCCCCCTTGAACAGGTTGATGCGGCTCGGATTGTCCGGTTGATACTTGGTAAAGAGGGAGAAGCAAACTCTGTCGGCGGGCATCTTGCTGATCAGATTGTCCGAGCAGCAGAGGAGGTTTTGCCGGCAGAGAAATTTTTGGATAACTATCTGACCAAGAGTCTTACGCATCAAGCAACTGGAGCATAGGCTCAAGATCCGAGCCATATATCCCGTTCAAGAGACACTCTGTTGTTTCCCTTTTTCTCCTGTTTATGATAAAGTAGGCAGGATGTAAAAGCCCTTCAACCCTATTCGTCTGTGAGAGAGCAGGCGGACAGCAGCCTTGATATATATTTTTCCTTCTTCAGTCTCTGTATTGGTAGGTATTGCGCAGAACTGAGAAGAAGGGAGAATGAAAAAGCGTTTTTTCGTGCAGCTTCGGGGCTCGTTCCTCGTGCGTATAGGTTGCTTTAACAAGCACCCAGGGAAATCACCTTGGGTTATGCTCCTCCCTTTGGGACGGGGCGGTTCCGTTGAGAATGATGATGTGCGGTGTGCGACAATGATCGGAGAAATTATAGCGATCGGCAACGAGCTGACCTCGGGCCGGATAACCAATACGACCAGTGCCTTTGCTGCCAGGGAACTTTTTCTGGCCGGTCACGAGATCTATGCCATGCACACCATTGGGGATACGCCTACACTGATCGGCGAAGCCTTGAAGCGAGCGATTCGGCGGGTCGATTTCGTGATTGTTACCGGCGGACTGGGACCGACCACAGATGATTTGACGAATGAAGCAGTGGCTGAAGCCTTACAACGTCCTGCTACCTTGAACGAGGCTATCCTGGAAAAGATACGCTCTCAGTTACAGGACCCGGATGGGCAGCTTGATGCTCTGGAAAAGTTGGCCTGGTTGCCGAAAGGGGCCGAGATGCTCAGTGCAGAAGAAAGGATGGCCGGTCATCTGCTTGTGCATGATGAGATCCCCATCTTTTTTCTGCCCGGAGTGCCGATGCAGGCGCAAAAATTGCTCGTGGATATTGTCTTGCCGCGTTTGTCGGGGTGGAGCGGCTGTAATAAATATCAGCGGATGCGTTTGTACAAGACGGTGGGGCTGCCAGAGCACAAGATCAATCAGCTTCTTATGCCGTTAGAGCAGGAAAAAAAGGTGGAGGTCGGCTACTATCCTGTTGACTTCGAAGTGCATGTGAGCCTGAGCGTTTCCGGCAGCAGTGCCGAGGAAGCGGATACCCTGCTCAACGATGCCGAGCAACGGATTCAGGAAGCCTTGGGTGATTATATTTATGGCACGGATAGGGAAACATTAGCCGAGGTGGTGGGTAATCTGCTCCAGGAAAAGCGACTGATGTTTTCTACAGCAGAGTCTTGTACCGGCGGCTTGATCAGCTCTCAATTGACCTCGGTTCCAGGCAGTTCGAAATGGTTTGCTGGCGGGGTGGTGGCCTATTCCAATCATGTTAAGGAGGTCCTGCTCAACGTGGATCAGGGCCTACTTCGTAATTACGGGGCGGTCAGTGGGCATGTGGCCAGGGCTATGGCCGCACGGCTGGCGGCTCGGGTGGGCACCAAAATTTCCCTTTCTGTCACTGGCATTGCTGGGCCGGGTGGCGGTACAAAAGAAAAACCGGTGGGCACGGTGTATATTGGCCTCTTCTATAAAAATAAGGTCAAGGATACCCTGCATCATTTCTCCGGCGGGCGGAAAGAGATTCAAGAGATGATCGCTCAGACTGCCCTGGATATGGTACGGCGGGTTTTGTTGACGGATGATGTATAGGGGGGTGTCGGGAAGACGCAGGAGACTGGAACAGAGGAACTCGATGGCGAGATTTTAGGTTTCGACGAATTATCAAGGAGAATATTTCATGGCAGCGGCACAGGATAAACAAGCAGAAGGAAGGCTGAAGAGCGTTGATAATGCCATCAGTCAGATAGAGCGGCAATTCGGTAAAGGGGCCATTATGCGCCTCGGTGAGCATGAACGAGAAAATATCCCGGCTATTTCCACCGGCACCTTGGGAATTGACATCGCCCTTGGTGTGGGCGGCTTACCCAGAGGCCGGATGACCGAGATCTACGGCCCAGAATCCTCGGGTAAAACCACCTTGGCCCTGCACGTTATCGCAGAGGCCCAGCGGGCGGGTGGCAATGCAGCCTTTATTGATGCCGAGCACGCTTTGGATATTGATTACGCGGAACGACTGGGCGTGGATGTGGATAATCTGCTGGTCTCCCAGCCCGATTTCGGTGAGCAGGCTTTGGAAATCTGCGAATTGCTGATGCGCAGCGGCGGGCTGGATGTCATCGTTATTGACTCAGTGGCAGCCTTGGTGCCGAGGGCGGAGATCGACGGTAATGTAGGCGATCAACATGTGGGGCTCCAGGCTCGACTTATGTCCCATGCTATGCGAAAATTCACCAGTGTGCTGCAACGGACCAATACCGTGCTGATCTTTATTAACCAAATCAGGATGAAGATCGGAGTGATGTTTGGTAACCCGGAAACCACCCCTGGTGGTAATGCCCTGAAGTTTTATAGCTCCATTCGTATCGATATTCGTCGGCTGACCCAGATTAAGGACGGTCAGGAGGTTATCGGAAACCGGACCAAGGTCAAAGTGGTGAAGAATAAAGTAGCTCCTCCTTTTAGGGTTGCAGAATTTGACATGATTTACGGCGAAGGAATCTCCAAGACCGGAGATTTGCTGGATCTCGGGGTGGAGCAGGATATCATCGATAAGAGCGGGGCTTGGTATTCTTATAATGATGAGCGTATCGGGCAAGGCCGTGAGAATGCCAAGACCTTTCTCAAGGAACACCCCGATATGCTGGCGGAGATCGACGGTAAGGTCCGACTGGGCTTCGGCTTGCCCGTATCGGATGCCGGTGCTCTGGTCGCTCCTGTCTCCTCTCCTGCCCCCAAAGAGGCCAAGGCTAAGGGCAAGAAAGACGAGGGCAAGAAAGCTGAGGAAGAGTAGGTGGAGATTGTTCTCATAGCCGCTATGGCGGCCAATCGGGTCATTGGTCGGGGCAAGACTATCCCCTGGGATATTCCGGGGGAGCAGACTCGGTTCAAGGAGATCACCATGGGCCATAACCTGATTATGGGGCGCAAGACCTGGGAATCCATCGGGCAGCCTTTACCGGGCCGACGGAATATCGTTGTAACGAGAAATCTTGAGTTTCAGGCTCCGGGCGCAGAGGTTGTTCATTCGCTGGAGCAGGGATTTGCTCTGACGGAGGGCGAAAAAAAGGTCTTTGTTATTGGCGGAGCTCAGTTGTATCAGCTTGCTTTGGAGCGGGCTGATACGCTGATTCTGACCGAGCTTGAGCAGGAGATTGCAGGTGATGCCTTTTTCCCGGCATTCTCCTGCCCGCCCTTTGTGCTGGTACGGACAGAAGAAGTGGAAGAGCCGATGAGCTATAGTATCCGAACCTATCAACGAAGAAAGGGGATGAGCAAGGGGTAGCATAGCGGCAGGGATAGGGAAGGGGCAGGGTGCATTCTGTTTCCTGCCCTTTGCTTTGTGAGGGTGCGCTTCGCTGTGTGAAGAGGGCTTAGCGAGTCTCCCGTACCACCCGGAAACCCAGGGAGTCGCTGCGATGGGTAGGAACATTCAGGCCACGAAAAGCGGAACGGAGATTCATTGCTGAGCCGTACCAGCTTCCTCCGCGAAAACAACGTACCTCGCCTTTTTCAGGCCCGGTCGGGTCCA
>JBATKL010000428.1:0-7549 GCA_049669385.1 Candidatus Electrothrix sp.
TCTCCATATCCCTGCACACACAAAGCACAGGGTTGTCTGGACGGAACCGGAAGAACTTACGGTCTGGTTGGCAGTGCATTATTCAGTTGAAGATATCACAGCATGCGAGTAAAAGATGTGGTCTTGCACGAGCAGCGAATAAACAGTGCAACAAGGAAGGAATATTATGGGTACACCGGCTCAACTCTTTTGGGGAATGCTATTCGGGGCAATCGGTTCTGGATTTTTTATCTACGGGAAAAAACAGAGCGCCTTTGTCCCGCTCGGTACAGGATTGCTCTTATGCGTCTTTCCGTATTTTATCACCAATATATACCTGATGCTTTTAGTCGGTTTCATTCTGATGGCTGTTCCATATTTTTTCAAAGGATGAGCAGGCAGCAGGTCGTTTCTCCTGCACACGAGAATAATTATTTTATACCAGCAGAGTATTATGCAGCGAACAATGCTTAAATCCAAGATTCACCGCGCAACCATCACTGAGGCGGATCTTAATTACGACGGCAGTTTGACCATTGACCAGGACTTGTTGGAGGCCGCAGGGATTATCCCTTTTGAGCAGGTTAAGGTTTATAATATCAATAACGGGGAACGCTTCGAGACCTATGCTATTACAGGGGAGCGGGGATCCGGCGTTATCGGCCTCAACGGAGCCGCAGCCCGCAAAGGGCATACAGGTGACCTGATTATCATCGTCACCTATAGTCAATATGATGACAGCGAGCTGACTGATTTTGTACCGAAGATTATTCTTTGCGATGAACAAAACGGGATACGCAAGCTGATTGATAAATAGAGGAGAGGGAAGGGGCGTGTGCCTCACGCTGTCTGCTGAGAATCTGCTGAAAATGGAACAGCCTGATCAAGGAATAATAACCAAATAAAAATGAGGAACAACCATGCCGGGTTTTGAAGTGTTCGGAGAAGAGGAAAAACAACAGGCCCTGGAGGTGCTTGACACCGGAGTCCTGTTTCGTTACGAGTTCGGTGAACAACGCAAGGGCGTGTACAAGGTGCGTGAGTTTGAGCAGGCCTTTGCCAGATACACCGGAGCTGCCCATGCCCAGGCTGTAACCTCGGGAACCGCAGCGCTGAAAGTCGCTCTGATAGCCTTGGGCGTCGGTATCGGTGACGAGGTCATCACCCAGGGGTTCACCTTTGTCGCCACCTGGGAAGCCATTCTTGATGTCGGTGCTGTGCCTGTCTTTACCGAGGTCGATCAGACTCTGAATATGGATCCGACTGATCTGGAAAAAAAAATCACCTCAAAAACACGGGCTATTATCCCGGTACATATGCTGGGTGCCCCGGCCAGGATCGTAGAGATTAAAGCCATTGCTGATAAATACGGCGTTCCTATTGTGGAGGATACGGCTCAAGCACCCGGTGCTCGGCTCAACGGCCAGCATCTCGGGACCTTCGGTCATTTCGGCACCTTTTCCTTTGACGCGGTCAAAACCATGACCACCGGTGAAGGTGGGATGGTGATCTGCAACGATGAAGAACTCTGGCGTAACTGTTCCGAGTACCATGATCACGGCCATGACCATGCAGTCAATCCGGGCGGGCGTGGCGGTGAAGGCCGACGCTTTATCGGCTTTAACTATCGGATGATGGAGTTGCAAGGGGCTATCGGGCTCGCGCAGCTAGCCAAGCTGGACAGTATTATTGCTTCCCAGCAAAAAAACAAGGCCATCCTCAAGGAGGCCGCCTCAAAGATCGCCGGAGTCAGCTTCCGAGTGATTCTTGATGAGCAGGGGGATTCAGCGACCTTTCTGTCCTTTATGTTGCCGGATAAGGAACAGGCGGCCAAGGTCAATCAGGTACTGCGGGACAATAAGGCTGGGGCCATCAACTTTGGGGAAAACAGCTGGCATTTTTATCCGTCCTGGGAACATTTGCTCGGCAGCAAAACCCTCAGCAAAAACGGCTGGCCCTTTGATAGCCATTGCAAACGTCGCGTTATCTATGATCCTGAGGCACTGCCTGCTTCGGTTGAGCTGATGAGTCGCACCCTAGTTTATCAGGTGCCGGTCAACCTGAGTGATAGCCAGCGCGAGACCATGCTGGCGGCTCTGACCAAGGCAGCGGCTCTTTAAGTAAGCACGAGTTATGATGCCTATCCGGCCTGTCCTTTGCCGCAAGGACAGGCCGGATTGATAGCGGACAAGAGGTCCGAAGAAAATGCTGAGAGCTTCTTTGAATAAGGTTGTGAATGTTATCCCTGTCCTCTATCTGTCAGCTCTCTCGGCTCAGATCGGCTGTGCCCAGCAAAGCTCCTCTTTCCCGTCGCTTCAACTCTTTCTTGCCTCTCGGTTTTCAACAAACAGCCCTGCAACGGAATATAAACGCGCAGCCGTCTTTTCTCAATTCTTTTCTCCTTTCCCGTATCATCCCGGCTAAAGCCATTGCAGGAGAATTTTCAACTGGCAACGGATGTAGTCTATAATGCACGGCTTGGTTGATCTCATTATGATAAGTCGAAAATTTAATTGTCTTTGGTGTGAAAAAAATGAAATTCAGATTTACCCTTCTGTTTTTTGCCTTATCCAGTCTGGTATTTATATGTGAGATTGTCTTTGATTGTGACTTGATTAAATTTATCGATACATTGCATAGCAATGCGCTGGACCGAGGTGTTTCCGTTGCTTTGTTGGGTGTGACCGGCCTGATGATTGATTATATTATCGGCATAAAAAAGAAAAAAGAGCAGGAAAAGGTGGCAGCCTATAATGCCACCATGAGGGCGGCAAATCAACTTATGCGCGATTTGATGAACAGTATGATGATTTTGTCGGCATCGGAAGCTGTGCAGAAAGAATTCGGCGATGATATTACCGAGATCATGAAGAGGGATATGAACAAAATGGAAGAAGTGCTTGAGGCATTAACCGGTTTGAAAGAGATCACGCCGGAGATGATAAGGGAGATATGCTCCCCGCCCGAAACGTGATTTACTTGAGTTGCCCTTTAATATTATTGTAAATATTATTTACAGAGCCATGTTGAAAAAAGAATTGCAGGAAATTATCACCAACGGCGAAAATTCAGGGATTGAGTTTAAGCGCGATGATATCCGTCCCGAACAGCTTGCCAAAGAAATCGTGGCTATGGTTAATTTTCAAGGAGGCAGGGTTTTACTCGGTGTAGAAGATGATGGCTCTGTCTCTGGCCTACAGCGGAGTAATACCGAAGAATGGGTGATGCACGTTATCCGGGATAAAATCCATCCTTTGATTTTGCCGTATTATGAAACTGTTCAGCTTGATGACGGAAAGCGTATAGCTGTTCTTTCTTTTCCACAGGGAATATCCAAGCCTTATGTGGTCAGGAATAAGGGCGAAGAAAAGATCTACATCCGTATAGGCTCGACATCGCAGCTTGCTACTCGTGAGCAGCAGATGCGTCTTTTTGAAATTGGGGGCATGCTGCATACGGAGGTGCTGCCGGTACCCAGAACAGATATTTCCTGTCTGGATCTAGTGCGGTTGGAAAATTATCTGCATGATATAATCAACGACCCTGAAATACCTAGCAATCAAGAGGAGTGGGAAATCCGTTTGACAGGATTGGGATTTCTTACTCTGGCTGGTGATGTTCTGTGCTGCACTGTTGCCGGATTGGTTCTTTTTGGTTTTCATCCCAGGAGATATCTCAAGCAGGCGGGCATCAGAATATTTGCCTTTGCCAGCGAAGACAAGGAGTATAAGGCTCTGTTAGATGATATTTTAGATGGGCCATTAGTCGGACGATGGGCCAATACTGGCGGGAGACTGGAACTTATTGACCCAGGCTTGCTTGATCGGGTGCTTCCTCTGATAACCCGGTTTATTGTTGAAGAAGGAAGCGAAATAACTACTGAGCTTCGTCGGGAAACCTTTCAAAAATACCCTCTTGAGGCGGTGCGCGAGGTTATTGTCAATGCCTTGGCCCATCGGGACTGGACACGATTTGTGGAGATTGAAATAGGTCTCTACACTAATCGCTTGGAAGTCATTAGCCCTGGTGCTCTTCCCAATTCCATGACTGTGGACAAGATGATTGCAGGCCAGCGGTCGCCGAGAAACACGATTATTATGGAAGTCCTGCGGGATTATAAATACGTGGATTACAGAGGGATGGGGATTCGAACAAAGGTCTTGCCTCTTATGCGCAAAGTTAATCAGACAGAACCAGAATTCATTGTTACGGAAGATTATTTGAAAACGATATTGTACAGCAAGGGGTCAAAGAGATCCGTATGAGATTTATCAATCCATTATTGTTTATCGGCATGATAGTCGGCGTTGTGACGCTGGGAAACAGTCTTTATGCGGATCTCATGCAGGTATTTTACGGGGAGCAGGGGATGTACTGGACAGATAAGGATACACCGCTGCCTCTTGAAAAGACCGGAGAAAAATTCCAGGTATTTATTGGAGGAAAACCCCTGCAAGATCACCTGGACGAGAAAACGTTTTTTGCTGCTGATGGAGAGTTGGTACCATACCCTGTTGCTTCCAGGGATGTCACCGCTCGGGTAAATAATTGGTCCTCAGTAAAAGCGCAAATTTTAACCAAAACCACGCTTACCAGCTTTGCCTTTGGAAGTAACCTTACCTTGCTGGTCATAGGGTTGGTTCAGCTTTTTCTTCGGAGGAAGAAAAAAACAGCCCGACAAAAAGCCAACCGTCCGAGGGGCTAACACTCAAGAGAGCACCTCCCTTTTTTTGAAAAATAATCAACCTTCCCTCTCTATCTCTGCGAGAGAATATTCGATAACATCTTAAATATAATTTTGAGGTTATAACTACATAATGACACCGCTAACTCGCTTTGCTCCCAATGGCCTTCCCGTTCTCATAGGTTCTTTACCCCTGAGTGATCATAAGGATGCCCTTGAGCGCATATTCACTGCCACCCCGGAAATCCCGCTCTGGCCCCAGCTGCCCGGCGATCCTTATGAAGGCATGATGCCCCAGTTTGCCGAGGGTATCCCCTGCATCCGGGAAGAAAACCTGAGCGATCCAGAAGGGCGCATTCTCTACGACACCACCGGAGCTGATTTTGAAGAGCAGATGCTCGCTTTTTACGAGGATTACATGGCTGTGCTGGAAAACCCCGAAGCACCGGCAGGAGCTAGGTTCAGGGTCAGTCGAGAGCGGGCCGAGGGGCTGTACAGTTTTGCAGAGGCATTGCAGGTGCAGGGCGGCGGCGGACAGCATAATAGCCTTACAGCCCTTAAGGGACAGGTTACCGGTCCCTTCACTATGCTGACCGGCATCAAGGATGCCCAAGGACGGGCCGGGTATTACGATGACACCATCCGGGAGATGGTTGTTAAAGGCATTGCCATGAAAGCTGCTTGGCAAACCCGTTTTTTGTCCTGCTGTAATAACAAACCTGTGATCATGTTTATCGATGAACCCGCCTTGGCAGGTTTAGGTTCTTCCGCCTTTATCTCGGTGAGTAATGCGGAAATCCAGGAGATGCTCAACGAGGTGGCTGAGGCGATTCATCAGGCTGGAGGGCTGGCCGGAATCCATGTCTGTGCCAACACGGAATGGGAGATTCTTTTAGAATCGGAAATTGACATTCTCAGCTTTGATGCTTATAGCTTTTTTGATAAGTTGGCCGCTCTGACTAAGCAGGTAGATAATTATCTGGACCGAGGCGGCATCCTCGCTTGGGGTGGTGTTCCTACCGGTAAACCCTATGATATCGACAAAGAAAGTGCTGAGTCCCTGACTAAGCTCTGGGAGCATCAGGTGAGAAAACTTGTTCGTCCCAACCGTGATCAGGCGGATTTGCTCCGGCAGACCCTGATCACTCCCAGTTGCGGCACTGGTTCGCTGAGCTTGGCGCATGCGGAAAAGGTGTTGCAGCTGACCAAGGATGTGTCTGCAAATTTGCGGGCGAAATATCTCTCGTAACAGTAAGAGAGTATGTCGGATGCCGTAGGGGCAAACCCCTGTGTTTGCCCTTGCCCTGTGTTCGCCCTTGCTACCGGGCAGGCACAGGGACCTGCCCCTACACGGTTAACTTTCATGTTTTGTTGTCCCTCCCCCCAAGGGGGAGGGGTCAGAGTTATTGAGTTAGTGAGTTAGTGAGAAGTGGCGAGTAGCGAGCCGGAAGAGTACCCGGTGGCTGTTCGCTTATCCGTTATTCAACCATAAGGAGTACAATGATTTATACAGAAAACCAGCAGGAAATTGCAGAGCGAATAGACGAAGATGTTTCCAAAACCCTGTGGAAGGACTGGAAATGGCAGGTGAAGAATCGTATCCGTTCGCTCCGTCAGCTGGAGGAATTTCTGGACCTTGACCTTGGAGAAGAAAAGAGAAAACAGATTCAACAAACCATTGAGAAATTTCCTCTCTCTATCACCCCGTATTATCTTTCGCTGATTGACACGGAGGATTTCGAAAATGATCCCGTGTTTAGGCAGGCGGTTCCGTCCATCCGGGAACTGGATCTTTCTGATGAAGATATGACTGATCCTTTGCACGAGGATGAAGACAGCCCGGTACCGGGCATCACCCATCGTTATCCGGATAGGGTGCTCTTTTTGGTCAGTAATGTCTGCGCTATGTACTGTCGCCATTGCACCAGAAAACGGAAAGTCGGTGATGTTGACAATATTCCGTCCAAAAAGGCCGTTGAGCAGGGACTAGAATATATTCGTAATACCCCCATGATCCGCGATGTTCTTCTGAGCGGCGGTGACCCCTTCCTGTTGCCGGATGAGTATCTGGATTATATTCTTACTGAGCTGGGCAAAATAGAGCATGTGGAAGTGGTTCGGATCGGCACTCGGACCCCGGTGGTTCTGCCTTATCGGATCACGGATGAACTGGTCAGCATGCTGAAAAAGCACCACCCGGTGTGGATCAACACCCATTTCAATCATCCCAGAGAGCTGACTGCGTCTGCTCGCGCGTCCTTAGCAAAACTGGCTGATGCAGGTATCCCGCTTGGCAATCAGTCCGTCCTCCTGTCCGGGGTCAACGACTGCCCCAGAATCATGCGGACTCTGGTCCATAAGCTGGTAGCCAATCGGGTCCGACCCTATTACCTCTACCAATGTGATCTTTCTGAAGGCTTAAGCCATTTTCGGACTCCGGTGGGTAAGGGCATTGAGATCATCGAAAGCCTGATCGGCCATACCAGCGGATTCAGCGTGCCCACCTATGTTATCGACGCCCCCAACGGCGGCGGAAAAATTCCCATCATGCCAAATTATCTCATTTCCTGGTCAACCAATAAGGTGGTGCTCCGCAATTACGAGGGCGTGATTACCACCTATAAGGAGCCGGATTCCTACGAGCCTGTTTTCTGTGATCGGAAATGTGATAAATGCACTCTCCAACTTTCCCTGGAAGGAGCTACGGAGTATCGTGCTGTGGGCATCAAGAAATTGTTGGCAGATTATGACGATGCTGTCTCCTTGGTGCCGGAGGATAACGAACGGATGGAGAAGAGGGAGGAGCATGCTGGTTAAGCATAAGGGTGCAGATGCAGTTGAGGAATTTCAGGGCAGCACAATTCAGCACGGGCCGTATAATGATCG
>JBATKL010000429.1:0-2259 GCA_049669385.1 Candidatus Electrothrix sp.
ATACAGCCCGTGAGCTTCCGCCCAGTCGTCCCAAGTCATTGTGTCGACATCATCATGCGGCAGACAAATCTCAAACTGTTTCCATCGCTGATCCGACGCTCGCTCCTCAAAGCGACAGTTGTCGGCAACGGCGGCTTCAACAGTATTGGCGGAACTGGCCAGTTTATCTAAGAATGGTTTGAAATCTGGAGACATAATTTTTTGTTACGAAGAATGGCAGGGCTGTAAACGGTTTTGATGATTCTCCGATTGCCCTTTGGTTTGCAAGAGAAAATATCAACAATTAATCTGTACTGCTAATATGAATATTTTTCAATAGTACGTCAGGGAAAATGTCTCGAACGGGCAGGAGTTATTGGCCCAGTGCAAATGCACCGGGCGCGTGTTATCAGAGCCTTTTAGGAAAGAAAGCGAATATTATTCTCGCTCGGTTTCATCTCCGGGCTGGGAAGAATAACGATGGTTACTTGGTGCTTAGTTTCCAGCTCCATAAGTTCGCCCCGTTTCTTATTCAGAAGATATTGCCCGACCTCAAGAGGCAGGTTAGCCTCCACCCGTTTTATTTTCTTGCGCGTCACCCCGGTCTGGATGCGACGGAGATAATAAAGGGCCAAGGTCTCCACGGATCGAACCACACCGCGTCCTTCGCAATGTTCGCAACGACGATAGCTGCCCTTTTCAATAGGCGCTCCCATTTTCTGGCGGGAGATCTGCATCAGGCCAAAGCGGGAAATCCGGCTGATATCAACCTTAGCCTTATCTCGTTTCATAGCATTTTTGACCTGTCGTTCCACCTCTCTGATATTGCCCTTACTGCGCATATCAATAAAATCCACCACAATCAAACCGCCCAGATCCCGCAGGCGGAGCTGGCGAGCCAATTCTTCCCCAGCCTCCATATTGGCCAGGAAGATGGACTTTTCAAAATCACCCTTTTGGGAGGTTCGACCGGAGTTGACATCAATGGCCACCAAAGCCTCGGTGGGATCAATCACAATGGAGCCACCCGAAGGCAACTGCACCTGGGGTTGGTAAATAGATTCGATCTGTTCTTCAATATTACTCTGATTGAAGATCGGCTTTGATCCCCGATGCAACCTGACCTGCACCTTTTTCTGGCGAGGAGGGAGCATATCAACGAACTTTGCCACCTGATTATAGGAATCCTCGGTATCAACAATGATTTCCTGAATATCCTGGGTAAAATGATCCCGAAGAAAACGATGGACTGTGTCCTGATCCTCATAAACCAAGGCCGGAGTCTGCGAGGCCTGCCCTCGCGTTTTTATTTCCGTCCACAACCCGGTCAAATAGCGGAGATCCTGCTGTAGAGCGGTCTTGGTGATTTCAGCACTGGCAGTACGAACAATATAACCGATACCTTCTGGAATGTTAAAGTCGGCCATGAGTTCCCGCAGCTGACTCCGTCGCTGTTCCCCGGAAATCTTCCGGGAGATGCCAGTACTGTCACTGCCGGGCATGAGGACTAGGCAACGTCCGGGCAAAGAAAGATAGGTTGTCATGTTGGCCCCCTTATTACCGGTGACCTCCTTGACGACCTGAACCAGGACTTCCTGACCACGTTTAATCACATCTTCGATCTTGAGCTTCTTCCACTGCTGTTGATTGATCAGCTTACGGCTCTGCTCGCTGATATCTTCCCGGAAATATTCCGGGTGGATATCGCTAAAGGGCAGGAAGCCGTTGCGGCCCGTACCGATTTCCACAAAGGCAGCCTGCAAATTGGCCTCAATAGAGACAATACGGCCTTTATAGATATTATTCTTGGTTCGCTCGCGCACCACCGTATTAACGTGGAACGACTCAAGTCGACCGTCTTCCACCTGAGCGATACGGCATTCTTCAGGCTCTTCCGCATTGATCAGCAGACGGATTTTTTGTTTTTTCTTCGGTTCTTGCCCGCTTTCCTCTTCAATGTCCTCTACGATATCATCTTCTTCAGAGTCATCGTTTTTTGTTGTCGGGGCGGATGAGATGCTCTGTTTTTTTCGGTTATTATTTCTCGGCTTTGAGGGCCTGCTTTTGAGGGTGACTTCTCGACCGTCATCCTTTTGACTGTCCTTTTGTGCGTCCCCTTGTACCTCAGGTTCCTGCTTGGCTTCTCCTGTTTCTCCAGCCTCTCCTGTTTCCTGATGGGCAGAAGCTGGAGCTGGCTTTTTCCCCCGTCTGCGCGGTCTCCGTGAGGGCTTTTTCTTTTCTTCCTGAACCTCGGTGGACTCAGCTTGTTCCGGTGCCTGC
>JBATKL010000430.1:0-5555 GCA_049669385.1 Candidatus Electrothrix sp.
CTCGCTGATCGACAGGGCCAGGTGGTTGGCACTGCTGACGAGCAGCTCAGGATATTCCTCTTCATCAAGATCCAGCCAAGCAGCGGCCCGTCCTGGAGTAGAAAACCAGACGGTCCCCTTGTCCGTGGCTGCCGGAAAAAAGGCCAGTCGGGCATCCCGGAAATAGACCCGGCCTTCGTGACCGGGAATCGACTCGCTCTCTCCTGCCTTATTTTTTAGCTTGATGGAGGGGTAACCAAAGGTCTGACAGATTGGGCAGGTGGTGACACCACAGTAATCATCACGCAGTTGCGGGCCTTTAGGGTTTCCTTTGAGCCCTTCTTTCCCTTCCTGTTCCGCAGGCTGATCACCGGGACAGGGCTTGGTTTTTTCGCCGTCCATTTTGAGCTTCCAGGCCGCATGGGCACGAAAGCCGCCTTTCAAGGCCGTGCCGGGGATGCGGGGCACATTGGTCTCGCTTTCTCTATCGATAGGGAGATCAACTTCTCCCATAATATCTTGGCCCACCCCGATGTGGAGCGGATCAAGGGTGAAAAATCTGAGCACCTGTCTGTTGTCAGACATGATCTTGTTCCTTGTCGTCGTTGTTGTGGAGATATTTTTTCACTACCGATGCCAGAAAGATCGTGCCGTTGAGGCAGCTTTCTTCCAGCAGGTTCTTTTTGTCTTGCTCCAGTTCGTTCCAACCTGTTGGGCCAAAACGGGAGGGATCACGCCAGAGCGTTTGGATACTCTCCCGCAGAAATTCCTCCCGATTTTCCCGATCTTTCGGATTTTCTTTGTCTCCGGGTAGGTCATCCTCGTGCCAGAGTTTTTCCCGCATGGCTAACACAGAACGCAGCCTCCGCTGCTGGGTTTCCGATATGTTGTCTTTTTCAAGGCGAATAAGATCCTTGAGGCAGGGCCAGTAGCCCAGGGGGATATCATGGCAACGGCTCGGATTAAGCTTTTCCGAGGGCCGGGCCAATTCATCCAGGCTGAAGCCGGAGCTGATTTCCACGATAGCCAATCGGTTATCGATCATCCAAGCGGTCTCCGCCTTGCCTTCCTGCGCTGCATCACCGACAAACATCCACTTGGTTGGCCTTCCTTGATTATCCCGTTCAATGCAGATATTGGCGTGGAACTGGTCGTTGCCGTTCATTATGTTCGGGGGTTGGTGCTTCTGCGTCCAAATCATGGGCAGGGGATAGGTGAAGTTGCGTTTTTGGCCGTTTTCGGTTTCTCGGATATCGGTGCGCAGGATAGTTGTTTTTTCTTTCCGCTCAGTCGCCTCCAGCTGGATTGATTTCAGCTCGGCCTGTTTCGGTTCGGTGTGCAGACAGCTGTCCCGCAGGCGTCGGGCCGCCTCTAGGACCAAGTAGATGGGGACTCGGAAGGGGAAGATGCAGAGAGAAACATGGAAGGGCATCCGGTCGCTGACCCTGCCGAATTCCTTTGTGAATTTTTCATAAACCGCGTCAAGGGCCTTACCCGCCTTTGCTGCTGGCAGAATGATCTGTACATCCTGGGGCGCGAGCAGGATGGTGCGTATCAGGTAGGGATTATTTGCTTCCTTGCTGCGACCGCTTATTTCCTGAATTTGCTCTCGAAGCTCCTTCAGAAAGATTTCAGTGCTGCGCCAGATCCGGCGGAAACGTCCGAAGCTGTTGAAGCGTTGGTACGTATCAATTTTCTGATCGGCTATCTGTTGTAGTATTTCCAGTTGCTTGCTTTTTTTCTTTACCTTGTCCCGCCCTGCGTCATGACAAAAAATCCCGGAATTGGAGGTCTCGGCCAGCCAGTCGCTGAGATTAAAGGAGACGGTCAGCAGCACCATTCGGTTGTCGCCGGAAGCCTGTTCCAGTTCTTCAATATTTCCGGTTTCCTCTTTCTGCGTTCGCTGAGGTTTGGTGCGTTCTTCACAAATACCGCATTTTCGGTGTTTATTAGTTGGGAGACCTTGGCGAAGACCACATACGCCGCAAAGATCAAAGGTAACCTCGCCTTCATCGGCCCTGCCGTAGTTGAAGGCGTGGATTTCTTCGCGGTCCTTGCCAGTTCCTCCGGCCATCATGGACAGGGAGGACAAAGTGCGACTCCAGCTGATGGCATCAGCCAGCTTGTTAAGCTCCTGGGCAATCGGCTGATAGCGCAAGGCGATCAGTAATTCAACACCGAAGTTGACCTTGAAATTAGCCAGCTCTTTTTCAGCCCTTGCAAAAAGCCAGCACACAAATTCCTCATTGGTCAGGGCATCCTGGGGAGCTTCTGTCCATTCAGGTGCTTCCGGTTCATCTTCAAGCCTGACTGACTTTTCCGCTTTACCCTGCACCCAACGCCTTGCCGGATTGCCCAGCACCGGAACAACAATATGGGCACCGTGCTGGTCTTGATATACTGCACCGCCCACTGGGTAATCTTCGGAAAATAAGGTAAGAAAACGCGTGAGCAGTTTCTTTGCTTCCGCTCTAATTGCGGTGATGTCCTTGAGTTCCAGAGCCATCTGGTCAAGCTTGTCCGCGTTGATCGCGCAGCTGAAAACGGCAAAGGCGGTTTCTTGACTGGGCGCATCTTCGCACGGTCTTCTGACCGGCAGACAGTAGGCCGTGTCATCCGGCACGGCGATGTTTTCAAGCACTGCCCTTGCAGCCTGAGCAACCGTCAAGGCGGCTGTTGAGATGGAATGATCAGCAAGGGTGACATCGTTTATCGGCCTTGCGGTGCGGATGATCGTGTTGCGGAAAGGCTGCTCAAGTTTTTCTTCAAACCGCGCTACCGCATGCATGGGCTGGTTGTTGTGCCGCAGAACAGCAACAACATTGTTTATTTCTTTTGTAAAATGACAAGCTGTCTCAGCGCAGCCAAGATCGGCCTCCCGCTCAAAACCAAACGGCGTGCTGATCAGAACGCTGTTGTCTTGCGCTGTCTCAGGAGTGTGATGCCCGGAATATTTCCGGGCAGCTTCCATTTCAGTTTCATAACCGGTGTCATTGCCGTCAATACCTGCCACACCGGAAATAAAAAGGAATAATGCGGTGGAAGCCTTTACCTGTTCTATGCAATCTGGCCGATCATGATGATATACAAGGAAATCATAGATGGAATGGGGAGGAACCGTCTTGTCCTGTATGATATAGAACGGTCCGTTTTTGTCTTGATCAAAATAGGCGGCATAGCATGATGATGCTGGAAAAGGAATGTTTGCGGAATTATGAATATCTTCCACTGTGTTGGCAACAGAATTCTGCCAATATTGCAGGTACTCTTTTCTTTTGACTGAGGCTTTTCCCGGCTCTTTGGATGTATTATGCTCATCATATTGAGGAGCAGGACGTTCCTTGCCCGGCAGCAACGACCACAACAAAAACTGCGCAAAACTCTTATCACAATCATGCAGCAACGCATTCACCCGCACATAGGCAAGGAATCGGCAGTGTTTCTTCAGGGCCTTCTCGATACCCGCTGCTTTTTCGTCGCTGATCCGTTCGCAGCTCATTGAAAAGACTCCCGGCTTTTGATGCAGGCGGTAATAGTCCGGGGAACAGCAGGGCCGGTTTGCACGCTGCAAGCGGTCAGGTGGATGCGGCCCCAGATACCTGATTTGCCGCCGATGGCAGCACCCTGTTTTTCAGCGGCTCGTGCGGATAAAAATACGTTTTTGAGCACCTGTTCCGCCAGCCAGGAGGCGTCTTCAAGGGGAAGCCCGTCGGTTCTCGGCAGGTAGTCAATAACGACCTCGCAACGACTTCCTTTATTGACCACCTCATAGGTGATCGGCCCGTGGGCCACCTTGCCGGTCTCGGGATCTCTGGGCGCGATCAGGGCAGGATGCTGAGGGTCGGTGCTGTTCAGGGGGAAAAACGCATGATGGAATTTCAGTTCCGCTTTCCACGGCTCTTTCGGGTTTTTCTCTGCTTCCAAATCTTCTGTCTCCGGGCCGAAGAGCCGGTCCAGGTCTGATCCCGCGTTTTCTGGCCAAGAGGTACGGAATAACCGTTTCCAGGCCCCGGCCTTGGCCAGCGGGTTGCCGGAAATCCAATCCCGACAGAGATGATTATTCGGGATATCCGTGCTGTGGTCGCCCGCTGTTTTTTCCTGCCCGGCCCGATCACGCCCGGAAAAGAAGGGGGTTTGCAGCTCAAAGGTACAGTAGAAACGGAAAGAGGTGCCGGAGATTGCAGGGGCAGGGAGAAAAGGGAGGTTGTCAGTCAGCGGGCTGTGCTCGTTTTTCTCCCACGGAATGTTGTCCAGAGGGTCTTCACTGGCCTGAAACTGCATCATGAAGGGCTACCTGTTTTAAATGGATTTCAGGAGATGTTCGCTTTGATCAAGCCAGACATCCGGCGCAGGGGTTATCCGTGCCGGAGTGAGTCCGCCTGTGTTGTCGGGCCGAACAGCAAAGCGCATTCTGATCCGCCATCCTCGGTTCGGTTCCGCAACGGGATGACTGACATGAACACAACCGGCATGGTTTTTATCCCCGAAAAAAAGGTTTTCCTTTTTCCAATCAAGGGCGGAGGACGCACGCAACCAGCGCCGGATTTCGTAACCAATAGGAGGATGCTCCTGGCGGATATACTTGATACTGCCCTTGTACCGGCTTTTTCGCCAGTGTTGAGCGACCGTGTCGATTTTTTTGCTGAAAAAATCAAGCAACTCGTCTTTAAGCCTCTCCGCCTCTTGTGCTGTCAGCACTATATCCTTGGCAGCAAAAACCGGGGTGTTGTTTGGTAGGCTGGGCTGGTTCTGTGCCTGCCCCTGCACACGCACCCAGCCCAACCCGTTTTGCGGTGCCGCTCCCAACCAGCCGTACTGGTGGACAAAGGACATCAGCTCTTCAACCTCGTTTTCTATTCTTTCCCCTTCTGTGCCGTTGAAAAAAGAGATCTTTCTGTCCTGCTGAAAAGTAAGGGCCACCTGTTTCCATTGGTACGGGGTCTTTTGCGCCTGCCTGTCGTCCGCCCGTGCAGAACAGGGTTGCCCCGCCCCTTGGACGGCATCAGTCAGTGCCAAACGAAACATCTTTTTCCAATTGGTGCCCCCAAAGAGCTGTACCACGGAGCCCGCTGCTCCCAGTGCTGTGAAAAATGCAGGGTCTTTTGGGCCTTTCTTGGAAGGAAGCTCAGCAGAATAAAGGGGGTAAGCCGGGTTGTGAGGATCAGCCTGCCAGGCCTGCACAGCCTTGAGGAGCCAGTATTGATAGCGAAGACTGCCGAGGATGCCGGTGGCCTGCAATTCTGTATTCCGGTGATTGTGGTCACCGGTGACGATGGGGGTGCGGGAGGTGATGGAGTAGGAGAGAGGTTTCATGTCGAAAAAGGATAACGACATGTTTTAGGAATTGCAAGGATTTTTTTAGGCGGGCGCGAGATTCTAGGATGTTGTAGGGGCAGACCTGTGTGTCTGCCCGGAATGATAGGTTCCGGTGGCGGTGCAAGGGCGACCGACCGGTCGCCCCTACAGATCGCGGTCATTCCGGCATTGGGTAGGGGCACGGCATGCCGTGCCCCCTACGATCCGTGCCCTTACGGTCCATCCCCCCCACATCATCCCTTATCCAGCGAACGGCAATT
>JBATKL010000431.1:0-1672 GCA_049669385.1 Candidatus Electrothrix sp.
GATTAGGTGAGGCTTACGACCGTAGGTTAAATGATGCTAGAGCTCGTCAGGAGCAGTTTAAAGAGACCAACCCTAAAGCTGCATTAGTTACTCAATTGGCTGGTAATGTTGCTACAGGCTTAGCCACAGGCGGTATAGGCAGTAATTTAGTAGCTAGAGAAGCGGCGCTTGGTGGTTTAGAAGGTTTTGGCTCAGGTGATAGCTTAGAAGATAGGGCTAGGAGTGCTGGAACTGGTACGGCGATGGGCGCCGGGTTTTCTAAACTCGGTGATGTTATTGGTTCTGTATTTGCTAGACCATCATCAAGTCAGCGAGTAGTCGAGGGAATTAGTGAAGTAGCGGCAAGGGCTGAAAAGAAAGCTGGTAAGCGGTTACTTACTAAAGCACAGAGACTAGATTCTGATATGGGTAGACGCATAGAGGCAGGCTTGGAAACATTACCTGTTGCTGGTGGTGCTACAAAGAATATAAAAGCTGGATTCCAGGACGAACTTAATAGTGCAGCGGCTAGATCAATAGGACAGGATGCTGAGAAGTTAACGCCTGATGTAGTACAGACGGCAAAAGAACAGATAAGTGATATGTTCAATATGGCTATTAAGGACAAAACAATACCTGTTAGTAATAAAATGATAGATAATCTAGTCAATGTTATTGATAACTATACTGGTGTACCGGGTGGTAATAATTCAGTTAAAAAGATAGGTGAAGAGTTATTTAATGAGCTAGACGCGCCTATTACTGCTGAGAGATACCAAAGGCTATCTAGTTTCTTCGGCAAGAAGATTAAAACAGCGGCTAAGGCTGGCGATGGTGAGACACTACAGGCACTGTGGGAAATTAAGGACTCATTAGATGATATGGTTTCTGATAGCTTAGGTCCAGAGGTATTAGGCGAGTTTAAAGACGCCAGAGCCATGTATAAAAACTTAATGGCACTAACAAAGAATAGGCACGTTATTAATCCAGCTACAGGTGATGTAAGTGGAAAACGATTATTTGGTGAATTATCCAAACAGGGTAATGCTACAAATGTAGGCGGTGAACTAGGAGATTTAGCAAGGTTATCTACTGTTAAGGGCGTGGGCGATTCCGGTACAGCTTCCAGACTTATTCCAGGAATGGCTATAGGTGCGGGTGTTATGGGTGGAGCTGATATTAGCGGTGGTATTTTAGGTTCCATTGGTGCATCGAGAGTATTAGACGAGGTAGCACAGAGAGGCATACCAGGTGTAGCGCCTGAAGGGTTAGGAATGTTAAGCGGCGCATTATCGAGGACTGTAAACGAATGAAAAAGAAACGTAAACCATTAGATATAAGCAAACAGAATATTACCTCTACGGTTAAAAAAAAGCGGAAAGGTAGACAAATACTTAAGAGGACAAAACGATGAGATCAGTTATATCACCAGGAGCAGGCGGCACAAAGGTAACGACAACAGAGACACTAGGTGCCTTTATTAGCTCTGACGCTCTTACATTAAGTGCTGCATCACAGGCACTCCCAATACCGCCAAATGGAGCAAGAAGAGTTTTTATACAAATACAGGGCGGAACGGTGACAGATTCGACATGGGTTAGCGTTGATGGAACACCGGCAACTACAAGTGATCTTGTCATTAGAAACGCAGAAGATGTCGTGTCTAGCACAGGAATTGTGATAGCTGGAACAT
>JBATKL010000432.1:0-1953 GCA_049669385.1 Candidatus Electrothrix sp.
GATGCGAAAAGAGAAGGTCACTTGGCAGCAACAGGCTCACAGGTTCCTTTTTTCAGGGTGATCTCGTCTCTAACAGGCTTGTCAAGACCCTCAGCATGGACAGTAACCTGAATCTTTTCCGCCTTGCTGCATGCTTCCATGTCCAAGGGGATGGGAACAAAAATACGCCGTTGGGGCAGAATCCGCATCAATTTTGTTTCCTTCTCACTGATAGCCACAGAGTCACCATTGCTATCTAGAAGCTCAAGCTCAACTTTGGAGGTCTGGACATGATGTGTTCCTGTGGCCCTGATTCCGACCCTTAACCCTTCCTTATCCGCCTCCACACCGTCAACCGCCAGCTCAGGCTGGGGTGGTTCCTTAAGGAACCTTCAATAAACAAACTTACCCATACAAGGGAGCAATCGTAACATCCCATTTGGGCAATACATCTGATCGAAAAATCCTCTCTTCATAGGGTTTCATTTCCTTGTCAGTCAGTTTTACTCCACTTCTATAGATCTTCCTGCAAAGATGAACAACGGGTTTTATTCCTTTCCAAGTCATAGTCTTAGACCACTCAATGGCTTTGTTAACCGTATTTAGAATCTCTCCATTCCAATGTTCCTCCAATCTTCCCCAACATCTCTCAATTGAATTGTATTTGCTGTGATAGGGAGGGTAGTATATCAAGCGAATTTTTAGATTATATCTATCTGAAAACTCTGTTATTCTTTTTATGAATTGAGTTCGTCTTCCTGAGCTGTTCGGACCATTATCTAAATTGATAACAAGCTCTTTAATGCCTATATTTTCTGCTGAATTCTCTTTCCACCAATTTTCTATGCAATCAGCTATAAAATCACTTGTTTCAAGTGAACTTCCAAAGAAAAAAGTTAATAATCCTGTCAAAACATTCAAAATACCATAAGGAACCAGTTTTTCATCGGGGTTCATGTCGTGATCGTCCGCTTTTTTAGCCTCTGGATCTCGTGATTTTCCTCCCCTTGAAAAATTACCTATTTTTAACTTTGCTTTTGCATCAATAGAAATTCTTAATGATTCAGGATTTTCATCAGACTCTTTGTTTGCTTTCCATACATTCTCAAATATTAGATCAACTTCTTTAATTTTTTTTTTGGTTTTGCCTTTAGAACTCTCTTTAGATTATATCCTAAACGATTCAATATATTGCCTATGGTAGCCTCACAAGGTAATACATCATCAGTGTATCCTTTTTCTTCAATCAAAGCTTGTCGCATGGCTTTTGCGGTAATGCGTGTATAGGTCAATGAGCCACTTTTCATTGATGGGTCAGCTTGCGTTTGAAGATCAGCTAATACTCTTATATCTTTACTTAAACCCTGTAGTTTATCTTCTGTTCTTTTTCTTCCCGTTACTTTGTAATTATCTATACATCTTATTCCTGTTTCTTTCTCTTTTATACCTTTTTGAACACACTCTCTTCCCCATCCCATCTCTCTTTCAGTCTTGCGAGCATTTCCTTGAAAATAATCTAATGATATTTGAGCTATATATTCTCGTTTTTGGTAACCTTTTAATCTTCTTGCCGCATCTTTAATAAGATATTTTTTTTCAGTATCCATTCATTCTCACCGATTGGTTAATGAGATCTTAAAACAATTTATTTGCTCTTCATCTTGCTCTTTTTATCCATAATCTACTATTCTGGCAAATAAAATCAATATTTGTCAGGAGAGCGGCATGGAAGAACTACAGATTATAACCGAACGAGTTGATGATATCCCCTTATTGATAGGTACTATGATCAAGATAGGGTTGGTTGAAATTTTGGATAAACACATTCCTACGCATTGGAAACAAAGATCTTTAAGCTGGGGCTGGACAGCGGTGATCTGGCTGTCTCATATTTTATCCGAAGGAGATCATCGAAAATCCTCTATGAGACAGTACATTAACGAGATGCAAAGCACCCTGAAAGAGTTGACAGGG
>JBATKL010000433.1:0-5673 GCA_049669385.1 Candidatus Electrothrix sp.
CTGGTGCAATGACCAAATAATCTCCTACCGGTATTACACTCCAAAATAAAACCGCGCAGTGATGCGGGTTACAGATCGGGGTCACAGATTCGAATCCCGACCTCACCAGTTTCGCTGCTTCCTGCTGACCCGAAAAAGAGAAAACCGCTAGGTTTCCTCTTGAATTTTCCGATAACATGCGATAGTTGTCTGTACGTCTCACTAAAAGGAGAGCGGGCAAGCTCTTTACTGGAAGAAAATCAGAAAAATTTCGTCTTCTGACGCTGCGTCTCAAAGGACATCCAAAAGGCAATGTATCCAGGTACGCATTTGCTGGTCAGCTGGACCGGTGCTGTCAATTTTCTCCAAGGTCGCAGAGAGCGAGCCGTGGTTGCCTTAACAGGCGTTGCTCCTGATCTTGACGGGCTCGGGCTGGCTATTGATGAGTTCACTGGCACCACCGGGTATATTTTATAGAATATCACTATAAGAAAACTGAAGAAAAGACGAATGGCAGGCAACCTCAAAAAGTACGTGAAACTATTGATTGAGATTATTTACAGGTGAGATTTGAATTGAAATAATTCGAAGAAAAAGGAGGAGCTATGTATGTCTTTTTGTGGATTTCCAAAACGTATGGGTTGGGTCTAAGAAAACCACATAAAACGTATTGCAATTATATAATTTTTTAGTTTTCTCATGCCGCTGTTCGTGTAACTTTTTTGGAACAGTAAAACCTATCAAGCGAAATTTTCCAGTAAGGCGAAATCTGCACCAACATACATCGTGCGGAACATGTTTGGGATGAAAAAAATCAGTTTTGCTTTTTGGTGGAAAATTGCCATAAACTACGAAAATGTCTCCTTGACCATCCCAGTACGATAAAGAATTCTTGCTATAATCAACAAGCGATTTAACCAAATTTTCTTGCTGGACCTCTGATAAGCTGCGGAAACTTACTCCGGCTTTTTGGCTGCAATCAAAATATGAAAAGTTAAACGAGCATCTTTCCGTTAAATTATTTACTTCATCCTGAAGCCCGAATAATTCGGCAAGTTCCTGTAGTTTGTCCTTCCGAAGTCTATTCTGAAAACGGTTCCTCTTCATACTCGGGGGACTCCGCTTACTTTTCCAGCATCGTATATTGCTCGTATCGGCCTGTCATTCCTTAGTATATCACCTGGTATTTCATCAAGCCTAAAAGTATAACTTTCGCTTTTTTCTTTATTAACCACAATGGTTCGATACTTCCCCATATAGTCAAGGATGCTGTCATGATGAGTTGAAAAAATCATTTGCGCATTATGAGGATTAGTCTTTTCGTCGTCAAATAATTCAATCAATAAAGGAAGAATATGTGGGTGTAGGTTGATATCAAATTCGTCCAAAACCAAGACACCTCCTGAATCCAGAGCAACTCTATAATAAGGTAAAATATTATATAACTCCTTGGTTCCACTTGACTGAGCATAATAAGTTAACACATTATTATTAACGGATGCATCGTGTTCAAAAGTAGGGAAAAATTCTTCATCTCCCTTCTCGTTTTTACGAGTTTCAATTGAAATATTATTGATTCCGAGGTCAGACTTTTTTATCATTTCAATTGAAAATTTCAATGCCTTTTCATTGTCGTGGTAAAATTTAGAAGTATTATTATCATACTTATTATCAAATCTCCCTAAGAGGCCTACATTTGTATATATTCTTGAAAAGAAAATATATATATGTTTAAGCTCTTCAAATTCATATTGATTTGCAGTGCTGATAATGGATGCATTTGACCTGAGCTTTATATCATTTAATTTAGAAAATTCTTTAATATTCTCCTTTAATTTATTTCCTTCTCTCTTTAAAAGAAGTACTGTTTTCTTTCTTTTTCTTGAAATTGATTCTGAGATCACCTTATTGTTATTAATAATTAAATCATAGTAATATTCAGTTTTACCTATGATGAAATCACAATAAAATTTTATTGGTTCTTCGCTGTCGAAATACGGAAAAACAGGGATTGGCGCGTCAGGCTTATTGTTAAAAGAGTCTGTACAAAAGAAGCCGATAAATGGTAATATTTTCAAAATGTTGGTTTTGCCGGAACCATTCGCCCCCTTTACGCAGAGCAAATTTGAAAATTTATTGCCCCTTGAGATAGCAATCGGACAATGAGAAGATAGCTCAAAAGAAGCCTCAGCTCCTTCCTTAAAACAAAAAAAATTTTCTGCTCCATATTTTAAAAGCATAGTTGCCTCACTTGATAATTTTTAGCACACATTACAACATGAACACCTCCATCGCAAGGCCTAAAGCCGATAAAACGTCGGATATGGCAGGTATTGTCGATTTGACCAGATCCTCATTGGTCAAACTGCTTACTGCTCATTTTGGTATCACACCCCAAAATCAAGCCGCGCAGTGATGCAGGTTACAGGCCGAGGGCGCAGGTTCAAATCCCGACCTCACCAGTTTCGCTGCTTCACGCTGACCCGAAAAAGAGAACACCGCCAGGTTTCCTCTTGAATTTTCCGATAACATGCGATAGTTGTCTGTACCTCTCACCAAAAAGGAGAGCAGGTAAGCTCTTTGCTGGAAAGAAATCAGAAAAATTTCGTCTTCTGACACCACGTTCAAGAGATAATGCATTCAGTGTCGTCAGTGCAAGGCGGCATTACGCAATAACTAGGAAAATTCATGAAAATAGTCCCCCCCTCATGTGAAGTGCTTGATCATCTTGATCGACAGAGCCTGGCGGTCCGTATAGAACTCTGCGGTCGTATCTGTTATAAAAGTGAAGATCGGATTGATCAGGATTCTGCCATTCCCTTTGTTGCCAAAATGGCAGAGCATGGTCATAATTCTGTGCTGGAGATGGGTGTTGTCACCTTGGAGGTGACCTGCGCTGATGAGGCACAGGTTACCGAGTTCTTCCTGCTCCGTCCCCGTTACCTGCATATTGATCGGGAAGCAAACAGATTGCTTGTCACCGGCAGTATCCGCAGCTTTCGTGAATTGCTGCTTTTTCACCCGGAGAATGTTGTTGTCCGAGCCAGCTGCGCCTTGATTAATGAACGTCACCCCTACTTTTTTAAGGGTGTCTTGCCGCAAGGAGGCTTGAGTTCAGATCCATCAATCTCGGTCCGTAAAGTGGAGTTGGATGAGGTGGATCAGCTGCCATTGCAAGACCTGCTGAAGCACCGCTATATCGCGGTCAAGTTCATCGTCAATCGGGCTGTCACCCATGAGATTGTTCGCCATCGTCCTTGTTCTTTTCTCCAGGAGAGTCAACGCTACTGTCGCTACAGCGAGGATAAATTCGGCAGCGAGGTCAGCTTTATCAAGCCCATGTTCTTTGCCGAAGAGAGCCCGGAATACACGATCTGGGAAAAGGCCATGGTCGAGACAGAGCAACTCTATCTCAGGTTGCTGGAAACGTCCAGCCCTCAGGCAGCGCGGACTGTCCTACCCAATTCCTGTAAGACCGAACTGATCGTTTATACCAACTTGAAGGAATGGCGTCATATCTTCAGCCAGCGTACCACTAAGGCAGCTGAGCCTTCCATGCGAGAGGTTATGATTCCCTTGCAGGAGGATTTTCAACAGCGTTTTCCTGGTGTTTTTTCTTGAGATGAAGAGAAGAGGGGGCTTGTAGGTGCCTTCGCAGTAAGGCGAGGCCGTTTTCGGGTGTTTTTACCTGGTTAATTTCTCACAAAAATGTTTTACGGATTGCACGGTAATGTTAGCTGGTTGACTAATCTATTGACAATAGGTTCTAAAACCGATAAAATAATTATTTCTTTTATGTGCGGGATGCACTTGTTCAGGCTCTTGCGAGGCAAGTATCCGCCTCTGAGTTCTCATTTTCCAGTTGTGTCCGCTCTCTGATTTAATTATTCGTAATCTTTTAAATATTTAACTTTTATAGGAGACTGTTCATGGTTTTGGATCCGACGAAACATGCAGACTGGGAAATCGCTGAAGAGGCGGAAAGCCGGATGAAGACAGTGTACGAGCTCGGTGAGCAGCTCGGACTGGAAAAAGAGGAGCTGTTGCCTCATGGTCATTACCTGGCCAAGCTTGATTACCGCAAAATTCTTGATCGGCTGAAAGATAAGCCGGACGGAAAGTATGTTGATGTAACAGCTATTTCTCCGACCCCCTTGGGTGAAGGAAAATCTACCTGTGCGATGGGTTTGGTACAGGGCTTAGGTAAACGTGGTAAGTCAGTTGTCGGCGCTATCCGCCAGCCTTCTGGTGGTCCGACCATGAATATCAAGGGTTCCGCTGCTGGTGGTGGCTTGGCCCAGTGTATTCCGCTGACCCCCTTTTCCCTGGGTATGACCGGCGATATCAACGCCATCATGAACGCCCATAACCTGGGCATGGTAGCTCTCACCGCCCGGATGCAGCATGAGTCTAACTACACCGACGAGCAATTGGCCATGCGAAAGCTGAGACGGCTGGATATCCATCCCAAAAAGGTGGAGTTCAACTGGATCATGGATTTTTGTGCCCAAGCCCTGCGCAACATCACCATCGGTCAAGGCGGAAAAATGGACGGCATGACCATGCAGTCCAGCTTTGCTATTGCGGTAAGCTCTGAGATCATGGCCATCCTCTCCATTGCCAAGGATCTGAAAGATATGCGTCAGCGTATCGGTCGGATCGTGGTGGCTTATGATAAGCAGGATCGTCCGATCACCACGGAAGATCTGGAAGTCGCTGGCGCTATGACTGCTTGGATGGTCGATGCCATCAACCCCAACCTGATGCAGACCTTAGAAGGTCAGCCGGTTGTTGTGCATGCTGGCCCCTTCGCCAATATAGCCATTGGTCAGTCTTCAGTTATTGCTGACCGCGTCGGCTTGAAGCTGGCAGATTACAACGTTACTGAGTCTGGCTTTGGTGCTGATATCGGTTTTGAGAAATTTTGGAATCTCAAATGCCGTTATTCCGGCCTCAAACCAAACTGTGCGGTTGTTGTCGCCACCATCCGGGCGCTCAAGTGCCACGGCGGCGCACCGATTCCGATTCCCGGTAAACCAATGCCCAAAGAGTATGAGGGCGAGAATGTGGGCTGGGTTGAAGAGGGATGTGCAAATCTTATTCACCATATTGAGACCGTTAAAAAAGCGGGTATCAATCCGGTTGTTTGTATCAATGCATTCTATACCGATACGGATAACGAGATTGCTGCGGTCCGCCGCCTCTCTGAGGCTGCCGGTGCTCGCGTAGCCTTATCCCGTCATTGGGAGCATGGTGGTGAGGGCGCTTTGGAATTCGCTGATGCGGTTGCCGATGCCTGTGAAGAGCCCAATGACTTTAAGTTCCTCTATGACTTGGAGACCCCGCTGTCTGAACGTATTGAACTGATCGTCAAGGAAGTTTATGGCGGCGATGGCGTGAGCTACTCACCAGAAGCAGCAGAAAAGTTAAAACGGATTGAAGCGGATCCAGAGATGAAGGAAATGACCACCTGTATGGTCAAGACCCATCTCTCCCTGTCCCATGATCCTAAACTCAAGGGGACTCCTAAAGGGTGGACCCTGCCCATCCGCGACATCCTCACCTATAAGGGTGCAGGCTTTGTTGTGCCTGTAGCCGGTGCCATCAGCCTGATGCCCGGTACTGCCTCTGATCCGGCTTATCGTCGTATTGATGTTGATACGGATACCGGTAAGGTGAAGGGCGTATTTTAAA
>JBATKL010000434.1:0-1577 GCA_049669385.1 Candidatus Electrothrix sp.
GCCTGTAACCACTCTCGGTACGGTTGCGGAGTTTCCTCGGACACATACTTCGGACAGAGATAAATAATTTTATGGGGAATTTCATGCAGCGGTCGGCCTGATAAGTCACGGGGATCAAAATCTACTATGGATACCGGTGTACCATGCCGATCGCCTGACGTAAGGACGACCAGTGTAAACACTTTTAATCCGGGACGATAATTTGCAGAACTGGAAATCTGCTCAAGGAGGGCCACGCAATGATAATAGAGGAATCGATCATAATGATCAGTAGTACGGGCGTGTTGAATATCAACAACGACTCGGTGGCTTGTATCTTCCCCGAACAGATCAAAACGGGGTTTGATATAGCCGATCGGCGGATCAAATTCTTTTTCCGTCTCGACATGCTCAATCGTGACAGAGAGTCCAAGCATATCCTGGACAAATGCCGTGAAAATTTCCGGGTCGCAGAATGCCTTTTTAAAAACCACGCCATATTTCAGCGATGCAACTTTTTTCATATTTTTTCACCTTCAGCAAAAGCTGTTCGTTTTTGTTTCACTCAAGCAGAACGACCCCTTTAAAATACTATAATTTGCCCAAACATGTAACATCAGCGAGCAACCTCTTTCTACATCCACCTCATTATCAAGCAAATACAACACGTAGCATGGAACAAGGAACGAGTAAACAAAAAATTTGCCCAATTGCGTGGGTTAAGTTGATGACGGGACAGTTGCGTAAGGCCCGCTGAAGTGCAGCGAAAAGAGACGGGCGTTTCAGCGCAATTATTTTCCGGTATTTTTTAAAAGGAGGGAAGTTGAGAGGAGGCAACCCACTCCAGTCATACCGATAATCAAGCCCATAGGCCAGGGCGTACCATCGGCAAGAAGGCCAACCAAGGCAGAGCCGATGATTCCACTGCCGTAATGGATTGCCCCGATCAAGGCGGACACGGCCCCGGCCCGTTCAGGAAAACAGCTCATGGCCCCGGCAACCGAGTTGGCCACGATGAATCCCAGTGTTGAAATAAACAAAAACAAGGACAACACCAGCCCCCAAAGCCCGCCCCAGCTGGTTCCGGCAGCCAAGGCAGTGGCAAAAGCAGCAAGGGCCATCACCACGGTACCGACGATCAGGATTCGGTCATAACCATGCCGGATAACCAATCGGGAATTGAGCAGGTGAGCCATTGTGGCACCGGCAATAACAATCCCCCAGAAAAAACCGTATGCCTGTTCAGAGACGTGATAATAATTAATATAGATAAAGGGTGTCCCGGCCACATAGGCAAACAGACCGGCATAGAGAAAGCCACCGGTACTTGCATACCCAAGGATCCGACGATGGCGGAGCAGTTCGCCGTAATAGCGCATGGCACCTCGAAAGGACTCCGTATTCCGGCGGCTGGCAGGCAAGGTTTCAGGGATAGTCCACAGGAGAACAAGGGTGAATAAGCCCACCGCCACCAGGAACCAAAAAACAGCACGCCAACCAGCCAGTGCCACGACCTGCCCGCCCAGTAAGGGACCGATAATCGGCGCAATGGTCATGATGGTCATCAACGTTGAGAGCATCTGCGCGGCCCGATTGCC
>JBATKL010000435.1:0-2142 GCA_049669385.1 Candidatus Electrothrix sp.
TACAGCACTGTCATGAGTTGTCCTTCTTCAGTCCTTCCTCTTTACTTCTTATCCGATACTTCTCTTACAGCACCAACTCAAACTTGGTCTCAGGATCATCCCGATCCTTGCGATCCATGATCGCGGAGAGAATCTTCTCCAGCAGTCGCAAGCCACCCTTATACCCGACTGTGGGGAAGTACTGATGCCCCTGCCGATCCAGAATGGGGAAGCCCCAGCGGATCAGCGGCACATCCTCGTCACGGGCAATGTACTTGCCGTAGGTGTTGCTGATCAGCAGGTCCACTGGCTCGTTCTTCATCCACTGATGGAGGAGGAAGAAATCGCCTTTGGCCTTGACGTTGACCTCAAAGGGCATGTCCGCAGTGATCTCCCTGATCCGCTTCTCAAACTTCTTGCCCGGCGTACCGGTAACAATATGGACCGGACACATGTCGATGGAAACCAGGAACTCGGTCATGGCGATGACCTGATCTGGATCACCGACCAGAGCGACCTTCTTATGAAAGAAGTACTGGTGCATATCGGAAATCAGATCCACCAGCTGACCACGTTCGGTCATGATCTCCTCGGGCACGTTGACCCCGGCAATGGTGCGCAGGGCCTCAATGAAACGGTCCGTAGCCTTGAGGCCGAAGGGCATATCCAGAACCTTGCAGGGAACCTTGTGCTGTTTATCCAGCTGGCGGGCCGCATCAGCAGAACACCACTCGCCCAAAGCCAGCGTACCCATTGAATCGGCGGTGGACTTCAGCTCGGCAATGGTGGTGCCGCCTGCTGGGAACATCTTGTATTCGCCGGTCAGGGGCGCGTTGAGCACGCCAGAGGTGTCTGGAAAAAGGATCGTGCCCACACCCATCAATTTGGTGAGCCGCTTGAGTTCCTCCATGTCGCAGGGTTCCACCCAGCCGGGGATGATGTTGACTTTGCCGTTCTTCTTGCCTGTGGGCTCGGCCAGCTCGGTCATGGCCTTGACCATATTGGAGAACCCGGTCACATGGGAACCAACATAGCTGGGCGTGGACGCGCCGATAACATATTTCCCTTCCGGGATTTTGCCTTCCGTGATCGCCTTTTTGCGGATCTGGGGCAAATCATCGCCGATGGTCTCGGATAGGCAAGTGGTATGCACTGCCACGATTTCCGGGTTGTAGACCGTGAAGATATTGTTAAAGGCCTGGGTCAGGTTAGCCTGACCGCCGAACACGGACGCACCTTCCGTAAAGGAGCTGGTGGCCGCAGAGATCGGCTCTTTATAATGCCGGGTCAGGGTTGATCTATGATAGGCGCAGCAACCCTGGGAGCCATGACTGTGCGGCAGGCATCCGTGGATGCCTAAGGCCGCGTACATAGCGCCGATGGGCTGGCAGGTCTTGGCCGGATTAATGGTCAGGGCCTTGCGCTCGCTGATTTCTTTGGGGGTATGTCGTAATAACATGGTATTTCAACCTCATAATGATCATCTGTAGGGGCACGGCGTGCCGTGCCCTTACGGTTTTTTCTGCACATGGGTGTGTAGGGGCACGGCGTGCCATGCCCCTACGACCGTTTATTCCCAGACGTATGTGCCGGAGAGCTGCGGATTTTCCTGCCAGGGGGCCTTCATATAACTCCAGACCCTGCTGTTCACCAGGCGATCAATCTCTTTGTAGAAGTTAATCGCGCCTTTGAATCCGGCATAGGGGCCGCCGGAGTCATAGCTGTGCAGCTGCTTCATGGGCACGCCCAGCTTCTGGATGGAGAACTTCTCTTTGATACCCGCACAGAAAATGTCCGGCTTCATCAGTTCGACCAGCTTCTCGGCCTCGTACTGATTGAGGTCATCGATAATCAGGGTACCCTCTTCCATGTCCGGGGCCAGTCCTTCGTAATCCTTGAACTTCAGTCCGTCATCTTCCAAGGCCTTGAGTTCCGCCTCGGTCTTTCTTGGGCTGAAGCGGGTCTCGTCGGCCTCCACCACGATGTCTTCGATATTCCGACTGTCCGCATCCACCTTGATGTGCGGTAGAACCCGGCGGCCCTCGTAATCATCACGATGACCAAACTCGTAACCGGCAGAAATGGTCTTCATGCCCAACTCGTCAAACAACTCCTTATAATGATGGGCTCTGGAGCCACCCACAAACATCATGGCTGTCTTGC
>JBATKL010000436.1:0-1671 GCA_049669385.1 Candidatus Electrothrix sp.
GATAACGTAAGTATGCCGACAAAAAAACTTCATCGAACTCCTGAGAAATATCAGGTAGGGAAAGAAGCCCATGAATATCGGAGGCAAAGGTGAAGTGTTTTGGGCCAGCGTGATAATAGAAAGGCCGCACTCCCGGATAATCCCGAGCACAAAAAAGATGTTTTTCCTTGCTATCCCAGAGAGCAAAAGCAAAATCTCCCAGTAAGTGACAGGGGGTGTCCAATCCCCATTTTTGGTATGCCTGTAGAATAAGTTTTTCGTCAGAGATGGTAAATTGTGCAGCAGAGGAGACGTCCAGTTTGTTGCATAGCTCATCGCGGTTATCAAGGCGGGCGTCAGCGGTGATGACATAATCTTGAAATACTATTGGCTGATTTTCGGTCAGAGATTCCGGGCTAATATGGGTTGCCAAGTGGCCCAAGGCAATGTATTGGTCAATCCAAGTGCCTTTTCCATCGTAACCGTAATGGTCAAGGGCCGACATCATGTCCTGAAGATGATAAGGGGGTGATTTTTTTTTGCTTGTGTTGTAACGTCCGCAAATGGCACTCATAAGTCCCTTTTTTTGTTTTTAGGTCGATTGGTTAAAGGCTCTTCCTGCTTGATGGAATCTGTTGTGAAAAACTCGTGGAGTGTTGGTTGTAAATATGATAGTATTTTTCATAGCAATTATTCTGCCAACGAATTATGAAAAGAAGAGAATATGTATGATGAAATCAAAAGAAGAAAAAAGACAAGGTGATGATCTGTCTCAACAGATCTCGGCATCCAAGGCCCATCTTAGAACATGGTCACCCCCCAGATTGTATGACATCAAGATATCGGCAACTGACAGCGGCGGTCCGTTTTCAACAACCGAAAATTCAGTAAGTTTTAGCCATACTAAGTATCAATCTCCAATATCCTAATCACACGGGACGTAACTGTTGAGCTTCTCACAAAGTAATTTTCCAGGGTCATTTAAACTGCCGCCTCTCGAGGCTAATAAGATGAGCCGGTTTCATCCCGTAACTGTCTCTTGGCTTTCTGAAAAAGTTGCTACGACGGTGAAACCCTGACTGGCACGGTAACCGCAAATCCATGTGTCAGCGCAACGAAGCCAGGCGTGAGCCGAAATTGCGTCGGTAGAACTGGTATTGGCCGTACTTATTCCCAGGTACAGGGTGCTGGTGTAACTGCGGCGGTGCAGCATGTGCTTGGCAGCAAGGGCTTGGGGTAAGCAGTTACTTTTCCAGGGTGTATAACGGCTGGCAGTATGAATGGCTCGACTCAACTGCCTCAGAAATTCACGATCTTTGGGAGTTGAGTACAGCCCTTCGGAATGCGGAATTCCCCAGTGGCGTGAGAGGAGTTTGAACGGCAATATAAGCACGGACGCCCGTGCTAAACCAAGGAACAAATAGGCTTCAAAGAACAGAGCACGCTCTATCTGGGTAGAGTTGAAAAAAGAATTAAGTTTACGCTTAAGTGTCAAAAAGTGAGTTTCATGCATTGATCTCTTTCGAAGAAATTTTCAACAAATCGCGTCCCTGAAGCTGTTGCAGATAGGACAATACATCGCGTAGGCAGTCTTCCTGCGAGACATCAAATATATCCAACAGGGAGTCGCATACATCAGTCAGGCGAACAGGCTCAGCTATCATCTCCCATATTATCCCGCCTATTTCATCC
>JBATKL010000437.1:0-2053 GCA_049669385.1 Candidatus Electrothrix sp.
GTATCTGGGCCAGCTCAGGGGTAGTGAGCATGGGCAGCCTGCTGATGGACTGACCCGAATCAGCAATAATGCCTTCCAGCAGTACCTTAAAATGTTCGCTCATACGAGTGATGCTGGACTCGCTGAACAAGTCCGTGGCATATTCCCATGTGCAGCGGAGCTGCCCCTCTGAATCATCAATAAAGAGCGTAAGGTCAAATTTTGCAATGGGGTATTCACTCGCATAGAGCGTGGTTTTGAGGCCTTGTAGTTCCAGTGAGATTTCATCTTGGAAAGCGAACATGACCTGAAAGAGCGGGGCATGACTCATATTCCGGCTCGGCTGGAGCTGCTCGACCAGCATCTCAAAGGGAATATCCTGATGCGCATAGGCTGACAGGCAAGTTTGTCGAACAGTACGCAGCAAATCACGAAAGGATTGCTCAGGCTCAAGTTGGGTGCGCAACACGAGCGTGTTGACAAAGAAACCAACCAAATCTTCGGTCTGCCCGTGCGTTCGGCTGGCAATCGGACTGCCAATGCACATATCATTCTGCCGACTGTAGCGGGCAAGCAGGATGTTGAAGGCAGCCAGCAGGGTCATAAACACCGTTGTACTTTCCTGCTTACTGAGATCAGCAATGGCCTGACTGATCTCTGGCGACAGAAGATGGGCATAATGCGCACCGCGATAGGACTGTCGTGCTGGTCGCGCTTTATCGGTAGGCAACTCGAGCAGCTCGGGGATGCCTTCGAGCTGCCGCTGCCAGTAATCGAGCTGCCGTTGCAGGACTTCACCTTGGAGCCAGCCGCGCTGCCAGACAGCAAAATCGCCATATTCAAGGGCAGGTGGCGAGAGGCTCGGTTCTTCCGCATTCAGGAAGGCTGCATAAGCATGTTGCAGATCACGCAGAAGAATACCTACTGACCAACCGTCACTGATAATATGGTGCATGTTCAGCAGCAGGATGACCCGCTCTGCCGCTGCTTGGAGCAGCTCCACTCTGAAGAGTGGGCCACGAGCTAAATCAAACGGAGTAACAGTGTTCCGATTAACCTGCGCAACAATCTCCTGCTCCAGCCCTTCTCTGTCAAAACTGCTTAAATCAACAAGATGTATATTTGATGCGTCACCTACGGATGCTTGGCGTATTTCCGCCTGTGGCTGACCCTCTTCATTAACAAAAATCGTGCGCAAAGCGGCATGACGTTGCAGCAGCCACGCAATGCTTTTTTCTAAGGCAACCGTATCGAGAACGCCTGTCACTTCAAACGTCAGCGGCATATTGTAGGCCGCTGTTCCATTTTCCTCTAATTGATCCAAAAACCAAAGTCGCTGCTGGGCAAAAGAGAGCTGTTTACGGAACTCTTCAGGCTGTACAGTGATTGACGGCAGATTGACCAAGCCTTTCACCGCACGGAGAGCAATCGCCATCTCACTGAGTGTCGGGTGTTCAAAAACAGTGCGTACCGGCAATTCGGTTTGAAAAGTTTCCCGGACGCGAGAAACAAGCTGCATGGCAAGTAAGGAGTTACCACCCAGCTCAAAAAAATTATCACCCTGGCTGATCTGTTCTGTATTGAGAAGCTTTGTCCAGACAGTGGCCAGCAGTTCTTCATCCGGGCTGACCGGCTTTAGCCCTTCTTGTTCAATGTTTTTTTCTGGCTTTGGCAATGCGTTCCGGTCGAGCTTGCCGTTTGCAGTCAGAGGCAGCTCGTCAAGAAGGCAGTAATAAGCGGGCACCATATAGTCGGGCAAAGCTTTCTGCGCCGCTGTCTTCAGCTCCGCTGTCAGCGATAAATCCGCAGCAGTATCTGTGGTGACATAGGCTGCCAAATATTGATGCTCACCGCTGCCCCAAACCTTGGCAACAACATCTCTGACAAGCGAATGCTGGCGGAGACAGGCCTCAATTTCGCCCAGCTCAATGCGGAAGCCGCGAATTTTGACCTGGAAATCATCCCGGCCAAGGAACTCGATACTGCCGTCCGGTAGCCAGCGACCAAGATCACCGGTGCGGTAGAGCCGCTCGCCCGTGTGCGGATGGATGATGAAGCTGGCCGAAGTTTTCTC
>JBATKL010000438.1:0-8628 GCA_049669385.1 Candidatus Electrothrix sp.
GACTCCGGCACAATCAGCCTAACCAGCCCCTGTTTGGCATCCATTGTAGAGAGGACGGCCAGGCCATCATAGCCCTCCAGTAAAAAGCGAAACAGGGCTATCCGATCAGGCCGTACTCTGAGGTAAAAGGTCTGCATGCTCTCAGGGGCACGGCACGCCGTGCCCCTACCTGTATCCTCTATCACACCTTTACACCTTGAGCGAAGAATCGATCCCGCCGATCTGATCCTGGTATTTCTCCAGCACCGGCCCCACCACCTCGTCCAAAAATTCATCAGTCTGCTCAGCAGCCCGGCCCGTGAATTCCTGGTAATTACCGATCATCTCTTCCAGCTCATTCAGGGCAAAGGGCACCCGTTCATCATCAGCTAAACGGATCAGGAGGTCGTTCTCCAAGCCCTGCTCTTTCACAGCCAAACCAGCCGCGACAGAATGTTCTCGGATGACCTCATGCATATCTTGGCGGCTCTTGCCCTGCTCCACACAGGCCATGAGGATTTTTTCTGTAGACATAAAAGGCAATTCCGCCCGTAGATAGCGTTCCACCTGCTTGGGATAGACCACCATATCGCTGGTGATGTTGACATACAGTTTGAGGATGGCATCAGTAAGGAGAAAGGCCTGAGCCATATCCATCCGGCGGATGGCAGAATCGTCCAGGGTGCGCTCAAACCACTGATTGCCTGCGGTGGCTGCAAAGTTGGCAGGCAGCCCCATGAGCTTGCGGGCCAAGCCTGTCATCCGTTCTGAACGCATGGGATTGCGCTTATAGGCCATAGCTGAACTGCCCACCTGCTTCGTGGCAAAGGGCTCTTCCTGAACCTTGAGGTTGGAAAGCAAACGAACATCCACGGCAAATTTATGGGCTGAGGTCCCGATACCGGCCAAGGTCTCAGCGGTCTTCATGTCCAGCTTACGGGGATAGGTCTGCCCGGTGACTGCAAAAACCGTGTCGAAACCCAATTTCTCAGATACCAGCCGATCCAGTTCGCGCACCTTGGCGTGATCCCCCTGGAATAACTCCAGGAAGGTAGCCTGAGTGCCCACGGTGCCCTTGGCACCTCTGGCCTTGACCTGTTGCTCCAAGTGCTCGATATACTCCAGATCCATAAGCAGATCCTGAATGTAGAGGGTATTCCGCTTGCCGACTGTGGTGGGCTGGGCAGGCTGGTAATGAGTAAAGCCCAAGGTGGCCATATCCTTATATTCACGACAGAAGGAGGAAAGATTGGCAATCGTGTTGATCAGGGTTTTTTTGATCAGCTGAAGGGCCTTTTTCTGGATGATCAGGTCGGTATTACAGACCACAAACTGAGAAGTAGCACCCAAATGGATAATAGCCTCGGCCTTGGGGCATTGCAGGCCATAGGCATAGACATGAGCCATTACGTCATGGCGGATCTCCTTTTCCTTAGCTGCGGCAACCTCGAAATCAATATCCTTGGCATGGGCCTTGAGTTCATCAATCATCTCCTGGGTAACCATTTTCAGGCCCAGTTCATATTGAGCCTCTGCCAGAGCGATCCAGCAACGACGCCAGGTGGTAAACTTAAAGCGCTCGGAAAAAAGGTCCTGCATTTCCAGGGAAGTATAACGACTGACCAAGGGTTCCTGATAAATATCTCTGTTCATATCTTTCGATTGAGTATTATTAATTCGGGTGCCGTAGCGGCGGTGTTCGCCCTTTCATGCCGGGCAGACACACAGGCCTGCCCCTACATTTCCTAAAGATTGATCGATTTCAAGGAAGGACATTTAGCGCAATATGCCGCAAAAGTCTACCGAGAATCGGTAATCACTCGGTAATCATTCGGCAATGACTCGTATCTCTACCCCGTTGCATTGCACGGTCTCGTCCACTCGGGTCTTTCTCCGCTTTCTGCTTTCCGGCTCACCGTTCACCCGGACCAGGCCTTCGCTGATCATATATTTTGCTTCCCCGCCACTGGCAGCCAAATCCGCCAGTTTAAGGAGTTTGTACAGTTCAATATATTCATCCCTGATGGAGATGGTTATGTTTTGATCACTCATACTCTTCCCTGTTTTTTCTGGATTATCCTGATTGTCGCGAGGATGCTAACTCGTCACGGACGGCAAGACCCAATTGTTTCAGTGTGTACGGCTTCTTGAGAAAATTTCCAGCTCCCAGCTCTTGCGTCTTCCGCACCTCTTTATCCGCTGCAAAACCGCTCGAAATGATCGCCTTCTGCGCTGGATAGAGCTTCTTTGCCGCTTCATAGGTACGACGACCATTCATACCCGGCATGAGCATATCTAGGACCAATAAATCTACAGCTTGCTTCACCGTTTGATCAGCCAAGAGCTGCAAGGCCTCTTCGCCGCTGGCTGCCTTTATAACTTCGTAGCCAAGAACCTTCAGCATGCCGCTAGCAAGGTTCAGCTGGCGGATATTATCGTCCACCACCAGAATCGTGCCGGTTCCAGCCAATTCTTCAAGACCGGGTTCTGCTTCCTGAGTCAAGGGGACTTCTTCATCGGTTAAAGGAAAAAGAAGGGTAAAGCTTGTTCCCTGTCCCTGGGTGCTACTCACGGTTACTGAGCCATTATGATCAAGAGCTGTATTCCAGACCACAGCCAGTCCCAGTCCAGTACCGCTTCGTCCCATAGTCTTCTTGGTATAAAAGGGCTCAAAAACTCGTTCTTGATCTTCTTCGGATATCCCAGGCCCATTATCACGGACCTGCAAAACAGCATACTGACCCGGTGGCATCTCGCGGGCAGGATTGTTCGAAGTACCTGCAACGTCCTGCCTGCTCGTTGCAATGACAACTTCTCCTTTCCCATCAATGGCCTCTGCCGCGTTATTTACCAGATTCATAAGACATTTTGCGATATGAATCGGCGAACAATTGATGCACAAAGGTTGCGTATTCAGATCAGCTGACAACACGACCTCAGGATGCAGTTTATGCACTTCCTTTGCTTCTGTCGAGGCCAGATATTTTTCAACCAACGTGTTCAGGTCAGCAACCTGCTTAACCACAGCCACCCCCCGTGCCACGGTCAAGAGATCATCAACCACCGCAGCAGCTCGGCCACCGGCCTCTTCAACAGCCTGGGCAAGCTCATGCAGTTGTTTGTTATCAGGCAGCTGAAAGCGTATCAGCTGAGGATAACCGACAATGGAGGCCAGAATATTATTCAGATCATGGGCCACGCCTCCTGCCATTAAGCCGATGGCCTCCATCTTCTGGGCCTGATGAAGTTCCTGTTGCAGGCGCAGACTTTCCTCCTGCAAGCGTTCATTAGTGACGATCTTCTCCTTCAACTGCTGATTGCTGTCAGAAAGGGCCTGTTCCCCTGCCTTGAGGGCCGTGATATCCCAAAAGCTACAGATGGTTCGTGTCCCTTCCCCTTTCTCTAGGGCAATCTGGGCAACATAAAGGCAAATAATCTTTGTGGCACCATTTTTTGTGGTGATGGTCAGTTCGCGATCCGGGCCCCGCTCCTGGGGAGTGGTTCGGTCTTGGCAGGCGCGGCAAAAAGAATCATCAGAGATTTCTCGAAAGAGACAGGCTTTGCCCTTAACATCCTCGACCGAAAAGCCGGTAATTTTTTCAGCTGCGGGATTCCAGGCCACAACACGGTCCTCTTGATCAACGCTGAAAATGGCTGCTGGACTGGTGTCAAGAATAGTTTGCAGCTCCTTCCGCTGCTCGGCCTCCCTTTTCCCTGTGTTCCATTTATCACAAAGAGAAACCGCCACCTGCATAAGTTCCTCTGGATCAAAGGGCTTACGGAAAAAGAGCAACTTATGAAGTGTCCCAACAGCCCTGGCTATCTCCTCCCGCGAACGGTCGGAATAGGCCGTTACAATGACAATCTCAATCTCAGGATCAAATTTTCGAATACGGGTCGCCGTTTCCATACCATCCCAACCGGGCGGCATACGGATATCAACAAAGGCAATCGCAAACGGCTGCTTATCATGGATAGATTGCTTGACCATTGCATAGCCATCCCGGCCCTGGGGGGCATAGAAAAGTTCAAAGTTTGGCGTTTCTTCGGAGCGAATAGGGGTTTCTGGAGGATGCTCTGCCAGGAGCAAAGCATTAAGCTGGCTGAGACTCGATGTCTCTTCCTGGGTATTCGGTTGCAAAACGAGTTGATACGACGTCCATATATCGTGGTCATCATCAATAATCAATATTCGGTTATTGCCGTTTATCATCTTGAGAGATCTCCGTACGTTTTTATTCCGGGGAGGTGTCTGCCGGTAAGCGCAGGATAAACTCAGAGCCCATACCGGGACCGGCACTGAAGGCGTCAATAGAACCGTTGTTGGCGATGAGATAATTGGCACAGGAGTGGAGCCCAAATCCTGAGCCTCTGGCTTTTGTGCTGTAGCCGAAACGAAAAAAGTTTTCCTTTTCTTCCTCCGTGAAACCACAGCCATTATCTTTAATCGAGAGTACCACATTATGCGACTCGTTACCCTCTAAAAAAGAAGATAATATTATCTTTTTATTCTTTATATTACCGCCGCTAAAAGACTCATAACTGTTTTTAATCAAATTGACAAGGATCTGTAAAAAATGCACTTCCTCAAGTCGCACTGGGGGGACGGGCTGAAAGGCTAGCTCCACCTCTACATCCCGTTGTTGCAACGATTCCTGAAAAAGATTCAAGGCATCTTTTACAACCCTTTTAACATCAACACGTTGATACTCTTTCATGACAGGAATGCGGGCATACTGCCTTTGCAAACGGATAATATCCTCGATATGGCGGTGCTTATCGCAAATCTGTTCCAATGCAGTTTCGATCTGCCCGTACTCTTCAGCAATAGATTCAGGAATAAGCTGAATGATTTTTTGCATTCTCAAGCTCTGTTCGCTGCCGCCCCCCCCCTGGTCCGATTCCAGCATGTCCCGTAATGAATGCAGAACCTGCGCCAAATTATTCCGTAACGGACTGTTTTTTAGACGGGTGATTAAGGTGGCTGCGTTGATTTTCGCCGGGGTAATGGCATTGCCGATATTATGGAGCACCCCGACAGCCATTTCTGCCATTCCCGCCTCATGGGCCTGCCGGATCATAATATCCTGGGCCTCCTTGAGTTCTAAGGTGCGCTCATCCACCTTTTTTTCAAGGGATTTATTATAGTCAGCCAAGTCTTTTCGGCTATTTCTCAGACTAATAGTCATACTGTTAAATGAATCTGCCAAGTCGGCAAACTCATTGCAGACCAAATCTTTCCTGATCTCATGCTCAAGATCACCATCACGAACCTGATGCACGCCTCGCCTCAAAACATCAAGGGCACGCAGTAAGGGACGGGTAAAGAGCACGGCGATAAAAACAGATATCGAGAAAAAAACACCCATGATACTGATGAAATATGCCTTCATAGCATATATCTGTTGATCCCAACGGAGATGTTCTCGAATCATTTTACTGTTCAAAAAATGCATCGTATAACCGCAACGCAACACCCCCCAGAGTCTGTCCCCGTTGTACACAGGGAGAATAGCCTCCAAAAGCGAAGTATTTCCGAGAACATCCTTTTCTTCCAGAAAAAAGACCTCCAAGGTATGGTCATCAGGAAAAGTCTTTGGGAAAACCGGCCACAGCTGCTTGGTGTTCCTTCGGGCCATTGCATCGTCCAAACGCGTCCCCAGCTTATTCTTATCAGGATGTGCCAGAACCTGTCGTTCCTGATCCATAACTAGGCAATAAACCATCTCTTGGTCATTATCCACAACCTCAGCCATCAGATCGGAAAGAAAAGTAAAATCATAACCGGCTGCCGCCTGCCCCACACTCAAGCCGATACTCCGCACCAACGCAGCACTGCGGTTTTCCATGGCCTCCCGCATTCCGTTGATATTTTCCCGCAGATGCTCATCACGAAAATCTGTTGTTTTTTCAATAAAAATAATAGTAAGCAAGGGAAAGAGCAGACAGAGCAGTACCGAATTCATAAGAACCAGATACGCGCGAAGAGAAATTCTGGATAACTTCATACCGGATCTCTGTAGTTGAGAAAAGAAATTCACAGGTAATGTACAGGTAATGGGCTCCAACAACGAGTCAGTGAAAAGGGAAACTTATTTTATACCAATACATTAAAAGGAAGCCCGTCATTCATTTTTATTCATTTTTACCCATTTTTATCATTTGGCGAAGGTATTGTGAAATATTCATTGTTACAGAAAAAAGCGTAGAGGTCACGAAATAAAAACAAATATTATCGACGGATAATGTGCATATGAAGGTCAAAAGATACTATAAAAAAAGGAACAGCCATACTCGCGCAGCAGTAAAAAGCAGACTTCCCCTTGAGCCGTCATTAGAGTATATTGAGAGGAATTTGTTTTCAACGATCCAGAGTTCACCTGCCATCTGCTCAGGGAGCTCCGCGATTCATATTGAATATAAAACGATAAAAGACGGCTCACCTGTAGCCTCCCTGTACCTTTTCGGTTGCATTTTATTTGCAAATCGTTTGTAAATTGTTTGTAAATAATTCGAACCTATTTTGTCGTTACAAGGAACTTCTTATGTATGATATTTTTATAAAAACCCATTTCTCCGGCGGTCATCATTTACGAAATTACCCCGGTAACTGTGAAAAACCACATGGTCATAACTGGAAAGTGAAGGTCTCTGTACGGCTTCACGAACTGGATGAACTGGGAATGGGGATTGATTTCAAGGTATTGAAAGAAAAAGTTAACGGCGTTGTTGATAAGCTGGATCACTGTGACCTGAATGAGCACCCGGCCTTTCAGGACCGCAACCCTTCTTCCGAGCATATTGCAGCGTTTCTTTTTGAACAGCTGACGCAGGTCTTGAACACAGACCGCTCAAACCTCTACTCAGTAGAAGTTCGAGAAACTGATAGCAGTGGCGTGATATATTACGGTGTCTGAGTCTGGTTCTCTGCTCGTTTCAGAGCTTTTTTATTCCATCCAGGGAGAGTCCACTCGGGTCGGATTCCCCTGTGCCTTTGTGCGGCTTTGCGGTTGCAATCTACGCTGCTCCTATTGCGATTCCCGCTACACCTGGGAAGAAAAGGGCAGATTGATGCGTATTGAACAGGTTGCTGCCTGGCTTGAAGATTTCCCTGACGTCATGGTGGAAATCACCGGTGGTGAACCACTTTTGCAGGAGAATGTTTACCCTCTCCTGCATAAGCTCACAGCCAGCGGGCGAGAAATTTTGCTGGAAACCGGCGGCAGCCTGAGTATTGAGCGGGTTCCGGTGGAGGTCGGCATCATCCTTGATGTGAAAGCACCAGATTCCGGAATGACCGAGCAGAATCACTGGCCCAATCTTGCCGTGTTGGCGCAACGTCGACAGGCAGGCAGTCGTGATGAGGTCAAGTTTGTCCTCTGCTCACCTGAGGATGTTGCCTGGGCTGTAAATATTGTTCGTCAATATAAACTCACAGAACTGGTGCCGGTCCTTTTTTCACCGGTTGTTGATCGCTTATCGCCAGCCCTGCTCGCTGAGCTGGTTTTGCAGGAGCAGTTGCCGATAAGATTGCAATTGCAACTCCATGCGCAGATTTGGCCCAATGTCCAGAGGGGAGTATAAACAATGCCTCTCTTTTTTCTCTAACCTTGTTTTTTCAGCCCAAGAAAAAAAATGCCTGATATTCACTCAACCAAATTGGCTGTTATCGGTCTCGGTTATGTTGGTTTGCCGTTGGCTGTGGAGTTCAGCAAGAAGATACCCTGTGTCGGCTTTGACCTGAAAGAAGAGCGGATTGCTGAATTACGCCAGGGGGTTGATGCAACTCGCGAGGTCAGCTCTGAAGAGCTGAGCAGCGCTCAAAACTTGCAGTTTACCACCTCCATTGAGGATTTGTGTACCTGTAACGTTTTTGTCATTTCCGTACCGACTCCCATTGATGATAATAAACGCCCGGACCTGCGGCCTTTGGAAGGGGCCTCACACACTGTTGCGCAGGTGCTCAAACCCGGCGATGTAGTGATCTATGAATCAACGGTTTATCCCGGTGCCACCGAAGAGGTCTGCATTCCTATCTTGGAAAAGGCCTCGGGCCTGGTCTATAATCAGGATTTTTTTGCCGGATACAGCCCGGAGCGGATCAATCCCGGTGATCATGAGCATCGACTGCCCACCATTGTCAAGGTGACATCGGGATCAACGCCCAAAATTGCCGACTTTGTTGATGCGCTGTATCAGACCATTATTACGGCAGGCACCTTCAAAGCCACCAGTATTCGAGTGGCCGAGGCGGCCAAGGTTATTGAAAATACCCAGCGTGATGTCAATATTGCCTTGGTTAATGAATTGGCCCTGATCTTCAATCGTCTGGGGATTAACACCCTGGAGGTCCTGGAGGCGGCAGGTACCAAATGGAACTTCCTCCCCTTTCGGCCTGGTTTGGTGGGCGGGCATTGTATCGGGGTTGATCCCTATTATCTGACCCATAAGGCCCAACAGGTGGGCTACCATCCAGAGATGATCCTTGCCGGGCGACGGCTGAATGATGATATGGGCCGCTATATTGCATCGGAAGTGGTCAAGTTGATGCTCATGAAGCGCATCCATGTGGCAGACGCCAAGATCCTCATTCTTGGTCTGACCTTTAAGGAAAACTGCCCGGACCTGCGCAATACCCGGGTGACGGAT
>JBATKL010000439.1:0-6498 GCA_049669385.1 Candidatus Electrothrix sp.
GGTGAGCTGCGTCTTCACTACGCCTTCCACCCTGGTCAGGATGATGACGGGGTGACTGTGGACATTCCGGCCTCTTGTTGCCCGGCCCTGTCGCCAAACCTGTTTGAATGGATGGTCCCCGGTTTGCTGGAAGATAAAGTGGTGGCCCTGCTCAAGGGGTTACCTAAACGCTTACGCAAGCTCTTTGTTCCTCTGCCGGATACAGCGGCCCAGCTCATGGACGGTCTGGATCTCTATCAGGGTTCGCTGTACCCGGCCCTGGAGCGCCTTCTTTTGCGTCATTTTCAGGTCAGAGTGACACGGGTGGATTGGCAATTGGACAATCTTCCCCTCCATCTGCGCATGCGTTTCCGTCTCTGCGATGAGCAGGGAAAGGCCCTGTATTACACCCGTGATTTTCATGAACTTGCCCGGCATTGCGGCTCGGTGCAGCAGGCAATTCGGGGAGGGCAGGGGGGCAAGGTCGAAGACCTGCCGGAGAGAAAGGATATCCAGGTATGGGATTTTGCCGAGGCTCCGCGCCCTCTTCCTGCACGGGACGAGCACAACCGGGTCACGGGCCTCTACTATCCGGCCTTATTCCTGGAACAGAGCAAGGGAGCAGAGCAGTGCCTTTGTTTGAAGTACATTGCTGACGCGGCCCAGGCAAATGCCCAAAATAAAGAAGGACTCCGTTTTCTCTATGGCAAGCACTTGAGCAAGGAGGTTAAAATTATTACTAAGGACTGCAAAGCCGCTGTCGCTGGCCATACCGCCTCCTGGCTCTCCTTGGGGACCAAGGCTGGGGCCGGAGAAACCAAGACCCTGTTGCGCAATTGCATTTTGGACAGTCTGTTTCAGATCACCGGAGATTTACCGGACAAGGTCACCTTTGAGCAGATCCTTGCTGATCTCCAGGAGCAGGGAGTCAGTCGGCTGGCAAGAGAGCAGCTCAACCAGGTCCTGGATCTGCTGGCGGAACGCCGCAAAACGCAGGTCGCTTTGACGCAAAGCAGGCAGCGGGCCGGGAAGAGCCGAAGTACGGATCAGGCCCGTTTTACTGAGTATGAGGATCTCTTGGACGGGCTTGTTTCTGCCGGTTTCCTGACCGATTTTTCTTCGTCTGAGGCAAGCGAGCGGAAGCGTTGGCTGCGGGCCTTGGCCAAGCGGGTTGAGCGAGCTGAGCATGGGCCGCTCAAGGATACGGAAAAGGCGAAACGGGTCCGACCTTTTGCCGAGCAACTCCGTCAGCTGGAAAGGAAAGAGGCTGAGCAGAAAGCAGGCGGGAGCATTGCAGCTCCCTGCCGGGAAGCCGTGGCACGGTACCGCCGGATGGTGGAGGAGTTTCGTATATCTGTCTTTGCTCCGGAGATCGGCACAGCCATGCCCATTTCGGAGAAACGGCTGAAGCAGCAATGGCAGCAGGTTGAGGAGAGTTGTCGGCGGGTGGAGTGAGGAGGTGGGGGAAAAGTGGTGCTGAGGAACAGTAAAGGAAATCCCGAAGGAAAAACTTCTTTCCTTCGGGATTTTTTTTCGAAAGGATTACATGGTTACATGCTCTTTCGACCTTCAACCAGGTTGTCCACGACTGAAGGATCAGCCAGGGTAGATGTGTCACCGAAGTTGTCAAAGTCGTCGGCGGCAATCTTACGCAGGATACGGCGCATGATTTTACCGGAACGAGTTTTCGGCAGACCCGGTGCCCACATGATGACCTCCGGGGTGGCGATGGGTCCGATCTCTGTCCGAACATGCTTGCGCAGCTCAGCGATCAGCTCGTCACTCTCAGCAGCCGAAGCCATCAGGGTGACATAGGCAAAGATGGTCTGGCCTTTGATCGGATGCGGCATCCCGACAACAGCAGCCTCGGCAACTGCGGCATGGGAAACCAGTGCGGATTCGATCTCAGCAGTACCCAGACGATGACCGGATACGTTGATAACGTCATCAAGTCGACCCATGATCCAGAAACAGCCGTCCTCATCTTTACGCGCACCGTCTTCCGGGTCGTAGGTGTTTTCATAGCGGCTGAAATAGGTCTTTTTGAAACGTTCCGGATTCTTGTAGACACCGCGCAACATTCCCGGCCACGGTTTACGGATAACCAGATGGCCGCCCTCGTTGGGTGCCGCCTCGTTGCCGTCTTCGTCATAGATGGCCGCATCAATACCGGGCAGCGGGTAGGTGGCTGAACCGGGCTTGAGGGTGGTGGCGTAAGGCAGCGGTGAAATCATGATACCGCCGGTCTCCGTCTGCCACCAGGTATCGACGATGGGCAGCTTCTCCTTGCCGATATTAATGTAATACCACATCCACGCTTCTGGATTGATAGGCTCGCCCACAGAACCAAGAACGCGCAGGCTGGACAGGTCGTAACGCTGTACAGGCTCTTCGCCTTCCCGCATCAGCGCACGGATAACGGTCGGTGCGGTGTAGAAGATGTTTACTCGAAATTTCTCAACAATCTTCCAGAAACGATCCGGTCCTGGGTAGGAGGGAACACCCTCGAACATAAGTGAAGTAGCACCCAGTCCCAGTGGTCCGTAGAGAATATAGGAATGACCGGTGATCCAGCCGATATCAGCGGTACACCAGTAGACATCGTCGTCTTTGAGGTCGAAAACCCACTGACAGGTATGCATAGCATACGTCAGGTAACCGCCGGTGGTATGAACAACACCTTTGGGGGTGCCGGTAGAACCGGAGGTGTACAGGATGAACAGAATGTCTTCTGCGTCCATAGACTCTGGCTCGCACTCGCTGCTGATATCATCGGCAGCTACGTCCTCGTGCCACCAGCTATCACGCCCCTCTTTCATGGTGACATCATTGCCAGCTCGCTCGACCACGATACAGCTTTCAATACAGCTGCTCTCTTTCAGGGCGCTGTCTGCATTGGGTTTCAGTGGAATAACCTTGCCTGAGCGAAGAACGGCATCTGCTGTAATCAGTACTTTAGCCTCGCAGTCCTGGATGCGGCTTTGCAGGGCTACAGCGGAGAAACCGGCAAAGACGACAGAGTGAATTGCACCGATACGGGCACATGCCAGCAGGGCAATGGACAGTTCTGGAACCATGGGCAGATAAATAGCAACCCGGTCACCTTTTTTTACGCCTTTTTTCCTGAGAACATTGGCGAAACGGCAGACCTCGGTGTGCAGCATCTGATAGGTGTAGACCTTAACATCCTCTTCCGGCTCGCCCTGCCAAATGATGGCAGCCTTGTTGCGGCGACCATCGGTGAGGTGGCGATCTAGACAGTTCACGGACATGTTCAGTTTTCCACCCTTGAACCATTCGATTTGGGGTTTGTCGAAATCATATTCCAACACCTTGTCCCATTTCTTGTCCCAGGTGACCAGCTCTTCGGCCCGATCAGCCCAGAATCCTTCTGGATCTTCCATGGAACGCTTGTAGGCTGCGTTGTATTCTTCCATGGATTTGATATGGGCCTGATCCTGCCCTTCAACTGGAGGGGCAAAGGTTGCACCTTCTTGCAATAGGCTTACAATTTTGTCTTCATTTTTAGCCATAATATTCTCTCCTTACAAAAAACGAATTGTTGGTTTATATCGTTAAAAAATACCATCGTGTCATTTTAAGAGAGATTAGTCAATAGTTTTAGACCTTGAAAAGAAAAAGCCCTTTATTTTTTCAGATAAGAGGCGCTTTGTGGTAGTTTTTTGCGGGCTATATCTTGTTTTAGTGTTTTATTTTAATTGGTTATCTTTTGTATCGTTGAATGTTTTTTGGTGGTAGTGTCCACATTGGCTTGTAATGAAAAAACTTTTTCCTCTGAAAGAGGTGGAAAAGGACTGTTGGAGATCTGTTGGAGGTCTGTTGGTCAGGAAATTTGGACACGATAGGAAGGGAGGCCAGGGTGAGCTGAGAAAAATTTTTGACTCTTCCTATCATAAGATGGTGAGGTGCTTTTTACAGTTTTGTTGTACATCTTGTAAAATTTTTCGATTTTGTGCAGGTGCTCATGCGCAGGCATTGATCCGGTAAAGATTCGGTAAATTTACGACCCGGTTTATTAGGCGGTTGATCTTCGTTTTTTCTGCTTTCTGGAGAGTGCTCTGCAATGCAGTGAACAGGGTGAGTATCTCAGTGCCGATTCGGTGCCGATGTATTATTTATGCCACCGGCTGGCCTGTTCTGCTGCAATGGAGGTTGTAGAGAAAATGAGGTAGAAATATTTTCACCTTGATGTTGGTTGTGCAGCTTTTTATACTACATGTGAGGATGCAAAAAGAGAAAAACGTTTTGATGAATACATAAACGGGGTGTGACCATGCTGGTCAAAAAAGTATTATTATTCCTCATTATCCTGATAGTCAGTTCGTCTTTCGTTTTAGCCGATACGCCGGGATCTATACCGAGACCGGCTCCAGCGCCAATGAGTTATAAACAGGTCACCTTTAACGCGGAGATGTTGTCCCAGGAAGTCGCACAGATAACGGGGCTGGCCCTGAACCCCATTTTGTGCATGTCCGCCTTGGGAGCGTATTCGTATTTCTCTGCTCCTGAGCAGGCCCGCTCTGCCTTGCCCTGGCATCTCTCGCCAAAATTCTGGGGGCCGTTGACTGTTATTCTGGGGATGATCTTTTTAAAAGACACCTTTGGCGCAGCCTTTCCGAAGCTGCTAAAGTCTCCTTTGGATGCCGTTGAAATCCTGTTTGAGAAGAACACCAGTGCGCTTATCGCGCTGCCGGTCTTGATAACCTCTGTGACCCAGGGTGAATTCCAACAAGTACAGCAGCTGTCTCAGCAGGTCTACGATACTCTCTTTCCGGTTGCTATCGCGGCGGGTTCCGCAGAAGTGGCGCTCAGCTCCGGTGTTGATCTGTTGATGATGATCATGGCATCAATCACCGCCACCATGATATTTATTGCGGTATGGGTTCTCTCCCAGGCCTTTAACGTTCTTATCCTGCTCTGTCCGTTTTCCATCGGAGATGCCCTCTTGGCTGCGGCAAAGAACGCTCTCGTACTGCTGATCATCGGCTTATCAGGGACGTACATGGGGGCTCTTTTGTCAGGAGTTGTCATTGCCTTTGCATTCTACCTTTTTCCGAAAACCTTGCGGCTGGTCGTTTTCGGAACGGTCATTTCGCATGACCTTGTGTTTTATAAGCTTTTACGGAGCAGAGGCGGTTCATTGCCAACAGAGGGGATCAGGAGCTTTTCCAGCTGTTCTTTTGGTCGAACACCGCCGTTGACCTATGGGAAGCTTTCTCTGAAAGACGGCTTGCTGGTGTTCTCCTATCGATCTTGTCTCTTTTTCAGCAAAAAGGTTGTCAATACAGGGATTGAGCCGTCATCCTGTGAACTGATCAGAGGGATACTCTCTCCCATTATTGTTTTGCAACAAGATGATGGGGGTCAAGCTCAACTCGTTAGAATTCGGCCTAAATTTTATCGGGATACGCAGGAAGTGGCGGAGCTGCTCGGGGTGAGATGGAGTGATGAGGCTGTTCTTATAAAGAGGTTCAGCGGTGCGGTGAAGTGGTATCTGGCGTTGTTGCGGAAAGCACCGCGAGTGGATATTTCGGGTGAGCAGGGAGCGTGAATTAGCCTAATGCTCTGAAATTATGCTATTGAGTTTAAAAAGGCCGCTTTCATGATTTGTGAAGGCGGCTATTTTCAATAGGCTGAGTAGTCCGATGTCTTTTTTTAAATTCATCTGTATCTTCTGCCTGTGCCCTTGTCTAAAATCTCCTTTAAGGAGATAATGCGTCGAAGTATTCTAACCGGCGCAAAAAGGTGGAGGACACCCGTAATCGGAATCCTTTTGCGTTCGAATTCAGCGCCGGATTAGTCAAATTGTTGCTAATTTCAGGTGTAAAAGGCTCGATAGAAATTTTATTTTTTTATAAATCGATATAGAGCCAATAAGAGAAGGGAACCGCCAACAGCCAGCAATATGCTCCCTACGTTAAATCCTGTAAATGTTCCCAACCCGAAAAATGAACCTACAAAGCCTCCTACAAAAGCACCGGCTATTCCTATCAGAATTGTAACAATGAGTCCTCCTGGATCTTTGCCCGGCATGATGAATTTTGCCAGCACGCCAACGATGAGGCCCATAACTATCCATGATAAAATTCCCATTGCAAAATCTCCTTTATCTGGTTTGTGTTTAGTTTGTTTTATTGGTTTTCTTTTTATTTATTCATGATAGGGACAATTATTCATAGATAACACGGAAACTGAATAAGTTCTCGTTAATTGCAAATTTATAGTCATAAAAATGGTTATGAGTAGGAGCTAAATTGGCCGCTACCATTAAAAAAAGAGCCTTCTCGGTATCACCGGGTAAAAGCAAAGGGTGGAGTAACGAGAGAATGCGGTTGCGGTGCGGGTGGATGGAAATTACGCCCTGTTGGGAGATGCCGACTCTTTTCTTTAACCATCGGTTTGAATATGTCGAAAATTGTTCGTTAAGGCGATTTATTGCAATCGCCTCAACTATGGCTAATGGCTAATGGCTAAGGATTTTGTTTTTGTATGGAACAC
>JBATKL010000440.1:0-2552 GCA_049669385.1 Candidatus Electrothrix sp.
ATTGGACTGAAAAGTCATTTTATCGACCTGGGGGAGCCCAAAATCATCAAAAAGAAGACCAACCTCTGGCTCAATCCAGGGAAAGGCATTTTCCTGTCCAACAGCCAGCAAGACCTCATCACAGGGAATAAAAATATCATCTTTGCCAGCCCCCTCTTCAGAGGTATCCCGAAATCGTATCCCGGTTAATGTATTCTGTTCCATGACAAATTCAACAGGAGCAAGCTGTTCCAGAAGAGGAATATCCTCTCGTACCGCATCTTCAATCTCCCATTCAGAGGCTTTCATTTTTTCACGGGTTCCCCGGATAACAACCTTAACCTCCTCACCACCAAGCCTTCTGGCTGTTCGACAGCAATCCATCGCCGTATTTCCACCGCCAATAACCAGGGTTGTTTTTCCTGTACGTTTCACATGCCCGTATTGCACCGATGCCAGCCATTGAATACCGATATGAATAAACGCAGCGCCTTCCTTTCTGCCGGGCAGATTAAGATCCCTGCCCCTTGGGGCTCCGGTACCGACAAAAACAGCGTCATAATCTTTTTTAAGAAATTCCTTCATGCTGGCTATATAGGTATTGAAATAGGTCTTCACGCCCATATCCAGAATAATATTTACCTCATCATCAAGAACCCTTTTGGGTAACCTGAAAGCAGGAACCTGACTTCGTACAAATCCTCCAGCTTCTGCCTGATCATCATACAGGTCAATACTATATCCTAAGGGTAAAAGATCTCTGGCCACGGTTAAAGAAGCAGGTCCACCACCAATCAGGGCAATTTTCTTCCCGTTCTTTTTCTTGGGTACCTGCGGGAGACGAGCTGTTATATCGTCCTTATTATCAGCGCAAACCCGTTTCAAACGGCAAATAGCAACAGATTTTTCTTCCACTCGTCCTCGGCGACAGGCTGGTTCACAAGGTCGATCACAAACCCGGCCTAAAATACCTGGAAAAACATTAGACACCCAATTGATCATATAGGCGTCTGAATATTTTTTTTCAGCAATAAGCCGTATATATTCTGGGACATTCGTATGGGCGGGACAGGCAAACTGGCAGTCAATCACCCGATGGAAATATTCAGGATTATCAGTATCTGTTGGATTCAATGACTCTTCTCCGAATTCTCATTTACGTTTTAATGTGGCTTGAAATAACGCGAGTTCTGTGCCCTGGCTGGGACAACAAAATATGAAAGCGGTACTTTCATATAAACCTTTTTAAATCATAATGGACGCATTGTGAAATGTTTTTTTTGAAACGATCTGATGTTACTCCGCCTCAAGTTCTTGCGGCTCATCAGCAGAAAAAATTCCTGAATACTCGACGAACTACCTGAAGTAGAATAAGATAGCACGAATTGCACTCCATTCCCCTCAACACAGGAAAAACTACGTGGAATCCCAAGAAAATCAAACCGCAAAGACGACTGAACCACAACCTCCTGTCAAAGCAACACGTCCCCATCGGCTGAGAGCCGGACGAGCTTTTACCCTCTTTGCTCTCTTTCTTGCCATACAGATCCTGACAGGTATCATCGTCGGTTTTACACTCGGTATAGTCGCGGCCCTGCAAGGAGCAAACGTACAAGACCCACAAGTCCTTGCTCAAGTCAGCCAACAAGCCACGACCTTGGCCACAATATCAGGCTTTTTCCTTACCAGCATCACTGTGCTGTATCTTGCAACCCGCTGGTTTCCACAGGAGATACATGATGGAAACATGACCGGAGCAGCCTGGAGAATCGGCCCGCCAAAGTTCATGGTCCTTGGCTTAGGCGTTGGCGCACTCATAGCTGTCAGCTATCTCTTTCTCTCACCCCTGATGAGCACACCACCAGATGAAAACACTATGGGGCCATTTGCAAAGATGGCAACCACGCCAGGCTTGCAACAGATGCTTGCTCTTTTCATCGCGCTCATCCTGGCTCCTCCTGTTGAAGAGCTGTTATTCCGAGGCGTGATGTTTGGCGGGTTTTGCAGATCCTTTGGTGCGACGTGGGCCGCAATACTCACAACCTCTCTTTTTGTTGCTTCTCATCTCACAGAGGCAATACATTTCTGGCCTGCCTTTCTTTTCATCATGCTGATGGCCTTAGCAGCTTTATGGTTGCGATTGCAGACAAAGGCGATCGGCCCCTCAATAGCACTCCACCTCGCCTACAACTTGATTATATTCGGGGTGATCCTCTTAGCCCCATCCTCTTAGCCCCACGATGCATCAACTACGCACAACGCTGCAAAATCTCCTCAATAACCTCTTGGCTGTACTGCTTCAAACGCCAGACCTTGGCCAGCCCTAAGGCGTTTTCAGCAATACAGGGAATATCCTCTGCCGGGATATTCAGTTCTGCCAGCGTGACAGGGCTGTGTACCTTGCTGAACCAGCTGCGGAGAAACGCGATCGTTCGTTCCGCGATGGCGCTATCGGCATCGCCTTCCCCTGCCAGTTTCTGTAAATCAGCAGGAGGAAGGATACTCCGCCCCAGTCGGGCAATACGGGCAGGGGCGGCATCCTGCTTCAGATACCATTGCAACCAGCCGGGCAT
>JBATKL010000441.1:0-3812 GCA_049669385.1 Candidatus Electrothrix sp.
GCCTCAGCCGCTCGCTGGACAGGATAGGAAACGCCGTTGAACTTGGTGCAATGGCGTCGGTTCCAGAGGGGATGAATCGCCTGCTTATTACCTGCGCTGTCAAAGGCCATGCATTCCTTGGGAACGACCGTGTACGCACAACGGGTCCCGGTAAAGCCAGCATTCTTTGAAAAGGAGCGGAACTCTATCGCCACCTCTTTTGCGCCCTCAATCTCAAAGATGGAGCGGGGCAGGGAGTCATCTCGAATAAAGGCCTCATAGGCAGCATCAAAGAGGATAAGGGCCTTATTCTCCTTTGCGTAATCCACCCATTTTTTCAGCTCTTCCTTGGTAGCTGTGGAGCCAGTAGGATTATTGGGGAAACAGAGATAGATCAGATCAACCGGTTCTGAGGGGAGGTCTGGTACGTAGTTATTCTCGTGGGTTGAATCAAGATAAACTATGCCCTGGTAACGCCCGTCGCTGAAACCACTTGTGCGCCCCGCCATAACATTGGTGTCCAAATAGACCGGATAGACCGGATCAGGGAGAGCAATCTTGGCATCTGTGCTGAAGAGTTCCTGAATATTTCCGGTATCGCATTTTGCCCCGTCAGAGACAAAAATTTCCTCCGGGCTGATATCAGCGCCTCTGGCCTGGAAGTCGTTTTTTGCGATAGCCTCGCGGAGAAAGGCGTAACCTTGTTCTGGCCCGTAGCCGCGAAAGCTGCTGTCTTCTGCCATCTCGTCAACAGCACTATGGAAGGCCTCAATACAGGCCGTCGGGAGTCCATGCGTGACATCACCTATTCCTAAGCGAATGATATCCTTATCCGGGTTGGCTTCCTGAAAGGCAGTCACTCGTTTCGCAATATCGGAAAAGAGGTACGAGGCCTGTAGTTTCAGATAATGTTCATTTATTTTTAGCATATTTTTTGCCTTTTTTAAGATTTTCCTGTTAACTCTATAATATCTTGTGAAAAAGACTTGGTCTTTTTCTTCTTGATTGCTTTTTAGCGATAGTACTTTATATCAATAAAAAGTCAAGCTGCCAGATGTCTCTCTTTCTTCTTCCTAACAGCTTATTGTTGGGAGATCAGGGGGGATGGACAAGGGCGTTTTTGTCTCTCGGCAGAGGCAAGTAAGATTTTCTTGTCATTTTTTGATAAATGAACAATAGTTAGCCTGCATTGGAACAGTAATAACCTATGCTTTCGTTTTGTTTTATAGGGCTAACCGGAGAGCGTCTCCCCTGTGCCTAGCGGAAAGGGTGAGAAGGTCAGTTCATAGATGAGCATGTTTTTGTGGTAATGCCTCATGCCTCATGCCTCATGCCTCATGATTGTTAATTTTAACGGAGAAAAGAGATGATACAGTATCGACAGACTTTTGATCAAGGGAAATGTAGTGGCAGGAGGAACTCGTTCCGGCCCGCAAAGGTCTGCTGGGTCACCTTGCTGTCCGTAGGATTATGTTTTGCCCAGCTTTCTCCGGTTTTTGCCCGCCGCTCTTTGCATAGCCCTGTAGTACCAGATTATACGTCGCCCCGTGTAGCCCGTCCAGCAGCACCGAATCGTCATTCTCCTCGTTTCTTGAGATCGAGCCGTCGATCAAGTCATTTTGTTGAGCCAACCCGTCGATCTTACTTTCCATCGGAGCGCTCTCGTTCCGTTTCTCGTCGTTCTGTACGGTCGCGGCATCATCATTTTCCCCGAGGAAGACTGTTCACGACCCTGCCGTTAGGATATGCGGCCATTATGCTGTCCAACGATCTGTATTATTACTATTCAGGAAATTTTTATCGCCCCGAGCCCAGGGGATATGTTGTTGTTGATCCTCCTGTCGGGGCAGTGGTTTCGACCCTTCCTGCCGATTACAGTTTCCTCTATATAAACGGGATGCGATATTATACTTCAGCAGGAAATTACTATCTGCAAGTTCCCCAGGGTTATCAGGTTGTGCCGGACCCGAGAATGACCGCGCCTCAGCTGGCTGTTGGCATTAATGTTGTTGTGGTGTCCAATATGCTCAATGTTCGCTCCGGCCCCGGCCTGCAATATTCTATCGCAAATAAAGTGTATGACGGAGATGCCCTACTGGTTCTTCAGAGGAATGCGGATTGGTTGTATGTAAAGCTGCCCGATAACAGTCGAGGGTGGGTTATGACGCAATTTACAGCACTTGCTGGGCAACCTGCCGACGGATAGGTTGATGATGTACTCAACGGTTTCTTGGTCGTGACGTACGCCGTCATCGGCAGGGGATGAGATCGAATTCATCTCCTGCCATTTTCATTCAATAAATTTTGTTTCCGACAGGTTTCGGGAATAGCCCAACTCAGACGGAGCCCGACATGAGGGAAAAAAGATCCTGCGATTTTATTATCTTCGGTATAATGGGTGATTTGGCTCAGCGTAAGCTTTTGCCTTCACTCTATCAGCTGGAGAAGTCAGGTATGCTCAACTACGATACTAGGATCATCGGGGTGGCTCGTCACGAACTCGACCAGGACGCCTTTCAGGTGGAGATGCGGAAAAAGCTGGAGAAGTTTGTTGAGGAGCCGCTTGATCGGGAGGCTGAAGAGCAGCTTTTGGCCCGGATGCATTATGTGTTGATCAATCTTGATCGTCCTGAAGAGTATAATCGTCTCTGCAAGGTGACTAATCAGCAATGCCGGGTGATGGTGAATTATTTCTCTGTTGCTCCCTCTCTGTTCGGGGATATTTGCACAGGTCTGGACCATGCTGGCTTAATCACATCAGAGACCAGGGTGGTGCTGGAGAAACCCATAGGGCGCAATTTGGCCTCCTCACGGCAGATCAATGATCTTGTGGCCAAATTTTTTCATGAAAATCAGGTCTACCGGATTGATCATTACCTGGGCAAGGAAACAGTGATGAATCTGTTGGCCCTGCGTTTTGCCAATTCTATTTTTACAACCAACTGGGATCATAACACCATTGATCATGTGCAGATCACCGTGGCGGAGGAGGTGGGGATTGAGGGCCGCTGGGGCTATTTTGACAAGTCCGGTCAGTTGCGGGACATGGTACAAAATCACCTGATGCAGATCCTAACCTTGGTTGCGATGGAGCCGCCGGTCAATCTCCATGCCGACAGTCTGCGCAATGAAAAATTGAAGGTGCTCAAGGCCCTGCGTCCGATCACAACGGAAAATATCGAGCGTAAGGTGGTGCGCGGCCAGTACGGCCCTGGTTTTATTCGGGGGAAACCCGTGCCCGGTTATCTGGAGGAAGCAGGCGGTAATCCGATGTCCAGTACAGAGACCTTTGTCGCTATCCGGTTGGATATCGATAACTGGCGTTGGGCCGGGGTGCCTTTTTATCTGCGTACCGGCAAGGCTATGGCCACCAAGCGTTCCGAGGTGGTGATCAATTATAAGAAGCTGCCCCATAATATTTTTACCGACTCATATCGCTCTTTACCAGCCAATAAGATGGTGATCCGCCTTCAGCCCGACGAAGGGGTGGAAATAGAGGTACTGAACAAGGCACCAGGCATCGGGGACGGTATTCATCTTCAGCGTACCATGCTGGATCTCAGTTTTTGCGAGGCCTTTAAAAAAGAGCGGGTTGCCGATGCCTATGAACGCCTGATTCTGGATGTCATGCAGGGGAGTCAGGCCCTGTTTATTCATCGGGATGAGGTTGAACGCTCTTGGGCGTGGATTGATTCCATTCAAGAGGCTTGGGAAAAGTCGAGTGAACCGCCTAAGAAATACCCGGCAGGCACCTGGGGGCCGGTAGCCTCGGTGGCTCTGCTGGCTCGGGATGGGCGGGAATGGGAGGAGTGATCGTGTTGCTTGGCATAAGC
>JBATKL010000442.1:0-1949 GCA_049669385.1 Candidatus Electrothrix sp.
AACCAGTCCTGACCGTAGAGCCAGATCATCAGGAAGCCGCCGGACCAGGCCACCAGGATGGCGGAAAAGACCATCATGGTGGTGCCCAGAGAACGGAACTGGAGATAGAGGATGAGCATGATCACCAGCAGGGCCAGGGGCAGGATCACGGAGAGCCGCTTCTGGGCCCGGATCTGGTTCTCGTAATTGCCAGCAAAGGTATAGGATGCGCCCGGCGGGATGCGCAGTTCGCCGGTCTTAATCTTCTCCTCCAGAAAGCTGCGGGTCTGCTCGACCACATCCACCTCGGCAAAGCCTTTCTTTTTATCAAAGAGCACATAGCCGGTCAGGAAGGTGTCCTCGCTCTTAATCATCTGGGGGCCGCGCACATAGCGGATATCGGCCAGCTGGGCCAGGGGGATGTGCTCTCCCGTGGAGGTGGTGACCAGGATGCGTTCCAGGGCCTCCAACGAGTCCCGCCGCTCGCGCTGATAGCGCACCTGCACCGGGTAACGCTCCCGGCCTTCCACGGTCATGGTGACCATCTTGCCGCCCACCGCTGCCGAGATAACCTCCTGCACCCTGCCCAGTTTGATGCCGTGCCGGGAGATAGCCTCCCGGTCGATGACGATCTCCAGATAGGGCTTGCCCACCACCCGGTCCGCTAGCACGGTCAGGGGAGAAACCGAGGGCACCTGTTTAACTAACCGCTCCAGGTCCAGACCCACCTGCTCAATGGTGGCCAAATCGGGTCCCTTGACCTTGATACCCATAGGCGCACGCATGCCGCTCTGAAGCATGACGATACGGGCCGCAATGGGCTGGAGCTTGGGAGCCGAGGTTACACCAGGAATTTCAGCAGCCACAACAATCTCGTTCCAGATGTCGTCGGGGTGCTGAATGCCGGGCCAGGGCTCGCGGTCCGGGTTTATGGCCGGATCAAGGGAGGCTCGCCAGAGCCGGAAGGGTTTGCCTTCAGTATCAGAGGTGGCAGAGGCGACGGGTACAAGCCGTCCTTGCTCATCCCGCTCAAACCGGCCTTGCACCAGATAGGGCATGCCGTCCCCGGCCTTGAGCAGGACTCCTTCCGGGCTGCGGCAGAAATCTTTACGGTCTGCACGCCAAGCGAAAAGGAGGCGCTCACCGTGTTCATCCTCAAGATACTCAGGGTGATAATTGATGATGGTCTCGATCATGGACAGCGGTGCCGGATCCAGCGGGGTCTCGGCCCGGCCCAGTTTACCCACCGCCGACTCCACCTCCGGGATGGCGGTGATCGCCCGATCCTGAGCCGCCAAGACCTCCTGTACCTCAGTCAGCCCGGCATGGGGCATGGTGGTGGGCATGTAGAGGAAGGAGCCTTCATCCAGGGCGGGCATGAATTCCCGGCCTAAACCGGGAAAGCTGTGCGCTAGGCTCATCATCGGTTGGGTCCGACGGATACTGTCCGGTAACCAGCCGGTAAGTTTCGGAACACCGAGCCAGACCATTGCCCCGCCGATCACGATCAGTAAGGGAAGAATCAGGAAAGCCAGCTTCCAACGCAGAAACAGGCGCAACAGGTGTGGATAGAGCCACTGGAAAATCTGGAAAAATCCCAGCAGCCCACCGATGAGCAGGCCGACAAAGAGGAAATTGGCCCATGCCCCTTTTTCAATCCCCAGGGGCTGCCAGCTCCGGGCCAACAAAGCCGTGACCAGCAGGATAACCAGCCAGTTCTCCAGCCGGGTGAGGACGGGCAGGATTTTTTTCGGGAGGAACTGGAGGATCAGCCGGTACAGGCCAAAGCCGACCACCACCAGGCCGAGCAGGTGTACTTTCCAGGCTAGAATTACTCCAGCGATGATCAGCAGGATAGGCAGGGCAAGGCGGATCTTCCAGGACGCCTTGCCCTTTTTTTTATGCCGAAACAGGATATGGGCAAGGGGCGGCAGCACGGTTAGGGCGATGATCACCGAGGAGATCAGGGC
>JBATKL010000443.1:0-2122 GCA_049669385.1 Candidatus Electrothrix sp.
TTCCAGAGGTGCAAAAGAAACGTATACCAGATCACATTGAGCACAGGATGATCGTTGATCATAACATCTGGCAACCAAGCTGCTCGCCAGATATTTAAGGAATCAACCGACATCAGGCCCGGCCAAAAAGCCAGCAGATACATCGTGTACACAGCACAGGCCCCGAAGAACAATCCCCAAAAGGGACGGAACGCTCTGCCAAATAGAACTGTTTTCAGCCCTCCCTGCTTCCAGATAAAACTACGTAGCGCGAAGACAAGCCAAGAAAGAAGGGCTGCAAAGACAATCTGATAAAGAATCCATCCCTTATGAAAATAACGTTTCAAGTGGTGGGTCGGATTGGCAATGCTGATTTTTCTCCTCACCTGTCCCATCGCCAGCCCCTCTTCCTGTTCATCCGGCAGAGGCAGTTGAATAACTCGGCCTGATTTGGTACGCAGGACAAGCGAGCTCAGGGAGGTTCCTGAAGGAAAGGAAAGACGCAAAGAATCCATCGCGTATCGGGGCATTTTCGCCCAAACAGAAAACTCGCCCTGTTCATCCAAGAGCCAGTAATTCAGCTTTGCCTGGGTGATCGCCCAATGTCCCCGATAGAGATCGTGGACCGTCTCAAACCCGTTGATGGTTACCCGAGCGATTCCGGACCGATCATTGGTTTTCAGGGAGAAATATATTTGTTTTTCTCCGGGTACAGAAAGGCTTATGCTTGATTCTTCTGATTCAAAAAACCATCCTGCCCCGCGAACCTGACGAACTGCTTGTAATGCCTGTTTCGGCAGAGGAAGCCCTTTATCATCAACCCTAATTTCTGTCAGCACCACCCGGCTGTTCTTGGACAGAGCATTTTTCTCAGTGCCGCCGGACAGGGCAATTTTCAGGGGCTTATCCGAGCTGCCTCGAAAGGGGAGGAACGAAAAATGTTCCTGCTCATAGGCATTATAGCCGTTCCCGGAATCCCATTGCAGATCAAGGACTGCATCAGTAGCAGGGGCGGTTCCCTCAATAATCAGGCGGGCCGGTTCATACCAGCCTGTACCAAGGAAAAAATAGGCTAAAAAAAAGAAGAAGAGCAGGATGGGGTGCAGCAGCCAAGAGAGGCTACCTGGAAAATAGAATGATTTATCAAACAAAATAAAAAACCTACAATATCAATATCCGTTGTTGCCGTCCTGCTCGAAAACCCCTCATGGAAACTCACGGCGCAAGCGCCTATAGCCATTAATATGGCGATAAAAGTCCAAACCAAGACGCCGCAAAATAATCGGCGGCCAAGTGCCCATTTCCAGGATGGTTGGATCCTTGCGGAGCGTAACAAAATTTTGCCAACGTTCTTTTAACGAAAGATGGGCATCGGTGCAAAAATCAGTGTATTCAAAGACCCCGAAATTCTCCAGATGATAGAGACGCTCAAAGAATTCCACTTCTTCCTTGGTCGGAGTAAAAACCATTCTGGCATGGCGGCGGGCAAACCATTCCGGTTCCGGCACAGTGCATCCTGAACGCAGGAAGGCCTGATTCAAGCGGCAGGCATCTGCAAAAATCTGCTCCTGCAACGGGAGTATTTTTTCGCCGAAAAGGCGGCGTTCTTTAGGTAAATCGAGGGTGGTGACCAGCACCTCTCCGTTCTCGGTCCCCGTACCCCCATTAGCAACCTGGATACGCTCTCTGATTTCCCGCTGATGGTCATCCGGCAAGTTTGCAAACTGCTCCGGGGTAAAATAGCCGTCCGCACTGCCATGCGATGCACCGAGCATCACCTCGAACAGAGAACGGTTATTATTATAGACATTAAAGTGCGGGAGTGGCAGGGTATTATCAAAGAGGATACCCTGCTTCCGGTTGTTCTCCTGGGCTTCCGCAGCGATCAAAAAACCAGCATAGAAGCCCTGCATGTCGACACGCCCTTCCAGGATATTATAAATATTCTCTTGAATAGAGCCTTTCCAACCCACATCGACAATGGTCAGCCCCTCCTGCTCATAGGCAATCCCCAGCGAGTCAAGATAGATTAGAAAATTGCTTCGCTGCTGCATCCGCCGCTCTTCGTAGACCTGCTGGAACGGCTCTACATCAAGAAGCTGCTGAAATTCCGGGCTGCCTGAGAGATTGGCCACCCGTGCCT
>JBATKL010000444.1:0-1532 GCA_049669385.1 Candidatus Electrothrix sp.
TAGGCTATTCCCAAGCAGACCGGGAAGCAATCTGCCATTGCATTCATGCTCATCGCTTCCGGAGCAGCACCTCACCGGAAACAACAGAGGCTAAGATCCTCTTTGATGCGGACAAGCTGGATTCCATAGGTGCTATCGGCATAGGCAGGGCCTTTCTCTTTGCTGGCCAGATCGGGGCACGGCTTCATAATGCTGAAATCGATCCTGCAAGCACGGAATCTTATTCCACCGAAGATACCGCCTACCGAGAATTCCAGGTCAAGATGTCCAAGATTCGGGAACAAATGCTCACGCCTCTTGGACGTCAGATCGCGGAACGTAGGCATGCCTTTATGGAGACCTTTTTCAGCGAACTGCATCACGAGATTTACGGTTCAGAACTCCTGTAAGCACTTGTAGGGACACGGCATGCCGTGTCCCTACATCTCTACCCTGCCCCTCTTTTTCAAAACAACCCTCAGGAAATATTCCATGTTGAAACTCGTCATCTTTGACTGCGACGGTGTCATGTTTGATTCCCGCGAAGCAAATCGATCCTACTACAACCATATCCTTGCGGCTTTTGACTGTCCGCCCATGAATGAGGAGGAACTCGGGTACGTCCATATCCATAATGTCTTTGATTCGATAGCTCATATTTTTGACAATCACAGTCAGGTAAATATGAATGAAGTGGACAAATACCGTCAGGAGCTTGATTATGGATCCTTTCTTCGCCACATGACCATCGCACCTGATCTTAAGGAGTTCCTTAAAATCATCACCCCGAAGTATCACCGGGCCATCTCCACCAATCGGTTCAATACGATGGATATGATCCTAGACATCTTTGGTCTGCGTGAAAACTTTGAGATTGTCATGACCGCCTCCAACTCTCCCCGTCCTAAGCCTGCCCCGGATGCCCTACATATCATCCTGAAGCATTTCGGCCTGACAGTGGATGAGGCTATCTTTATCGGTGACTCCACAGTGGATCGTGATCATTGCGCTTCGGTGGGCATGAAGCTGATCGCCTTTGATAACCCTGAGCTTGAGGCGGCATATCATGTGGAGAGTTTTATGGAGATTTTGCGGTTGCCGGAGTTTGACTAGCGCTCTGTAAAAGCTAAAATTTAGGGTTGATAGTCTCAGCAATTGTTCACTCTTTCGCTTTGACCTGGAGGTAGTAACCCTAAAACTTAGTCATGACTTAGCACTACCAGCTTTGCCACGTCCAAGACTTCAAATATCGTCAGGAGATAGCTTGGGCTGTATTCATGGAGTATACCGGCTCCATGCGTTCAGATTGCCTGAGCCTGTCTGCTGAATCTCAAAGAGGCAACTGCGAGAATCTGTCCAATATTTTAATCTCTTTATTTTTACGTACTTTACAGGGGAAAACTCTTCGGATATATTGCTACCATGAAATACGCATACGAAGATCTTGGGGACGAACAGTTTGAGCAGCTGATCGTATTTTTATGTCAACGTTTGCTCGGCATTTCTGTGCAGGGTTTTGCCAAAGGGCCGGATGGCGGTCGAGATGCTAAGTT
>JBATKL010000445.1:0-2483 GCA_049669385.1 Candidatus Electrothrix sp.
CGTCAGATCCGTCTGGTACGGTGGATACTACGGCACTTTATCAGGACGGCTGCCAGCGCATTGATACAATTATCGAGCTGATCAGAAGCCCTTTGCCGACGTCGCTCGCAGCCCATGCAGCAGGCTGTCCCCCCCATAGTTTCACCTCCAATATGGACGAGGCAACCTATTCCGGTATGGTCGAGCAGGCCAAGGAATATATTTTGTCCGGTGACATCATTCAGGTGGTGCTGTCCCAGCGTTTTCATACTGAAACAACGATGGATCCCTTCCTGCTCTATCGTTCCCTGCGTCATATCAACCCCAGCCCCTACCTGTTTTATCTCCGCTTGGATGATATTATCCTGATTGGTTCTTCCCCGGAAATTTTGGTGCGCCTGGAAGATGGTGAAATTGAGCTGCGTCCCATTGCCGGAACTCGAAAGCGAGGCGCAACCGCGCAGGAGGATGAGGCGCTGGAAGAGGAGCTGCTGGCTGATCCCAAGGAACGGGCTGAGCATCTGATGCTGGTGGATCTGGGTAGGAATGATGTGGGTCGGGTGGCCGCAGGTGGCTCCGTAACTACCGGTGATTTGTTGGTTGTTGAACAGTACAGCCATGTTATGCATATTGTCTCTGGGGTGCATGGCAAACTGGCAGAGGGGAAGGATCAGTTTGACGTTTTGGAGGCCTGTTTCCCGGCCGGGACGCTCAGTGGGGCACCAAAGATTCGGGCCATGCAAATCATCGATGAACTGGAACCGACGCGGCGCGGCCCCTATGGCGGGGCAGTGGGCTATTTCGGCTTTTCTGGTAACATGGATTTTTGTATCACCATCCGTACCTTTGTTATGAAGGGGAACGATCTCTGGATTCAGGCTGGGGCAGGCATTGTGTCTGATTCTGTGCCGGAAAAAGAATTCGAGGAAACGGTCAACAAGGCCCAAGGCTTACGTCGGGCTGTAGAACTTGCTGAACAGGGGTTATAACTGTGATTGTTATTATTGATAACTACGATTCGTTTACCTTTAATATTGTCCAAACCTTAGCTGCGGCCCCTCCGGGTGCATCCGCTGACTGGCAGCAGCCGGATATCCAGGTCTTTCGCAACGACAAGATCACGGTGCAGGAAATTGCTGACATGGCACCGGATCGCCTGTTGATCTCCCCTGGTCCCTGTACGCCTAAAGAGGCCGGGATCTCGGTTGAAGCCATCCAGTATTTCAGCGGCAAGATTCCCATCCTCGGGGTCTGTCTGGGGCATCAGTCCATCGGCGAGGCCTTTGGCGGCAAGGTGATCCGGGCGGGGAGGGTGATGCACGGCAAAACGAGCCCCATGCATCACGATAACCGGGGTGTGTTCTTCGGGTTGGACAATCCCTTTGCCGGGATGCGCTATCATTCCTTGGTGGTTGAAGAATCTTCTCTGCCTGACTGTCTTGAGGCCACAGCCCATACGGATCAGGGTGAGCTGATGGGCCTGCGCCATAAGACTCTGGATGTGGAAGGGGTCCAGTTTCACCCGGAATCCATTATGACCGATGTGGGGGCCGTGCTGCTGCATAATTTCCTGCGCGAGGATTATCCGGCGTTGATGCGGAAGAGGTGATTTTTTCCTGAGGGATGCACAGGACGTTTTTCCTATGAATTTAACTAGGTGAAGAGCAATGAAGAAAGTGGCGTCCCTGAAGTACGGTGTGGTTTTTAAAAAGGCTTTCTGCGACCCGGAAATTTTTTCGGCTTTTGCCCAGGCTATGATTGGTCGGCCCATCAGCATTGATCATGTGGAGACGGAAAAGGAGTTTGATCCGCCTATCGGCTATATCAAACCCCGCTTTGATCTCTTTGCCGAAGACACTGAGCATCGGCTTATTGTCGATATCCAGCATGCCCGGCTGAACGATCATTATGATCGCTTCCTCTATTACCACTGTGCAGCTCTGCTGGAGCAGGTGGCCAGTTCTAAAAATTACCGTCCGCCGCTGTCCGTATTTACCCTTGTTGTCCTTACATCAGGCGACCGCCATCAGCGCGATATTGCGGTGATTGATTTTGATCCCCATGATCTGGCTGGGCAGCCGCTCCGGGAAATTTCCCATAAAGTTATCTATCTCTGCCCGAAATACGTTTCCGAAGCAACGCCGGAGCCGTATCGGGAATGGCTCCGGGCTATTGACGACACCCTAGATGAAGAAGTGGATGAAAGTCTGTACGCTCAGGAGGTTATCCAGAAGCTGTTTGAGTCCATTCGTCGGGATCATCTATCGCCGGAGGAACGGGCCAGGATGATAGAAGAATATCATCAGGAAGAACTTCAGCAGACCAAGTTTGAAGAAGGCGTCAAAGAAGGGAAAAAAGAAGGTAAGAAGGAGGAAAAACAGTTTATTGCAACGAACTTTCTTCAAAAAGGAGTTGCTCCTGATCTTGTGGCTGAGGCGACCGGTTTATCAATGGCGGAGATTACAGCTTTGGAAGAAGCCCGGAATTCATGATGAGTGATGACC
>JBATKL010000446.1:0-4770 GCA_049669385.1 Candidatus Electrothrix sp.
GCATTGAACAGCCGACCCCATCCGATTTACGGTGCCTATATCATCGGCAGACATTGGTATTTTGTTGTATTGGAAGGGAAGACATACGCAGAAAGTTTGGCTTACGACGCGACAAAAGATGATATCATTCAGATTGTCGGCATATTGCGCCATACAAAAATTTTGATTGATAGGATTATTAGAGACAACCTTCAAGAAAAGGCTTCTTGAAAATGGTCGATATTGAAAAGCATGTTTCTCACTGGCGGACGGGAGCGGAGGAAGATTTTGAGGTGGCGGGCCAGCTCATCAAATCGAATAAAATTCGTCATGGCCTCTTCTTCCTGCATCTGACGTTAGAGAAGATTCTCAAAGCCCATGTTTGTCGTCATACTGGAGATATCGCCCCGAGAATTCATAACCTTGTACGGCTTGCTGAACTATCCGGTATCGTTTTGGATACAGAGCAGTTAGATCTTCTATCAGAAATGAATCCATGTAATATTGAAGGCCGTTACCCTGAACTCTGGGGGGCTCTTCCCTCACAGCAAGAGGCGGGAATGCTTGTAAATAAGACCGAAGACGTGCTGAAATGTCTGAAGAATCAATTAAACAATCAGTAAAAAAATACTTGCGGGAGCTTCTGCGGGCAGGTATTCCGGTTCGGTTCGGTATTCTTTTCGGCTCTCATGCACGGGGAGATGTTCATAAATGGAGCGATATAGACTTGCTGGTTGTGTCGAATTTATATGATAGATCGTATACTCGTGACGATGTAAAACTTTTATGGAAAACAGCCGCACGAACAGATAATAGAATAGAGCCGATACCTGTGGGGTTACATCGCTGGGAGCAGGACGACGAGAGCACAATTATTGAAATAGCCCGCAGGGAAGGGATACGTATCCTTGTCTAAAGAATGAAAGATACCCTCTGGCACATGCCGCCCAACAAGGCCAAAGCCTTAATGCTGGCCAAGCGGCAATTGTCCGAGTTGGTCTGCGATGCGGTCAATCTTGAGGGAATTAACTACACCCTGCCGGAAGTGCAGACCCTGTTGGACGGCATAACCGTTGGCGGTCACAGGCTCAGTGATCAGCAGATTGTTCTGAATCAGTCTAATGCTTGGCAGGAAGTCTTTGCTCTGGTGAAAAACGACCGGTTTGCTGTTACTGCCGAAATTGCCTGCAAGCTGCATGGGATTGCAGCCAAAGAAGATGCCTTGGAATGGGGGCAATTTCGTTCCGGTGGTGTCATGATAGCCGGAACCGAGTATATGCCGCCACCGGCAGACCAGCTGCTAGAACTATTTGCGAGGATGATCGAAGAGGCAGAAAAAATAGAGGATGTGTACGACCGAGCTATTTTCTACTTTCTCAGGATGGCTCGGAGTCAGTTTTTTTATGACGTTAATAAGCGGATGGGTCGTTTTATAATGAACGGTTTTCTGCTGCACAACGGCTTTCCGGCGATCAATCTTCCGGCAAAGCGACAATTGGAATTCAACCGGTTGATGCTTGATTTGTACACAACCGGGAATCAGGACGCGATGAACAATTTTCTTCGTTCCTGCTTGGATGAGAAAATTATCAATATAATGAAAGAAAACCAGATACAAGGGCAGGCTGCCCATAATCACTGATTTTATACCTATGAGTGAGCAAAAAATAATAACAGTAAGCGGCAAAGATGCAAAGGGCCTGCGCCTGACATCCAAGATTTTCGAAGAAGAGGTACGCGGTGCAGCCGCTGATGCCGACGAATTGATTCTGGAGTCCTTTGGGCAGCATAATATCGGCCTGCGACTCGGTAATGTAGAGCGTCCTTTAACGCTCCGAATTACTGGTCCGGTAGGACAGCGCGTGGGTTGTATGGGCATGGCCGGTTCCACGATCATCTGCGAAGGCTCAGCCTCGGACGACGTGGGCTACCTCAACATCGGTGCGGACGTCATTGTCAAAGGCGATGCCACCAACGGTATCTGTAGCGCAATGGCTGGCGGTCGGGTGATGATCGGCGGTTCCATCGGTGCTCGTGGCCTGACTATGACCAAATGGAATCCAGAGTATGAAAGGCCGGAAATGTGGGTCATGGGCTCTGTGGGTGACACCTTTGCCGAGTTCAACTGCGGCGGAATTGCGGTTGTCTGCGGTCATGAAGCCAAGAACCCGGACAATGTTCTGGGCTATCGCCCCTGCGTAGGTATGGTTGGCGGTCAGGTCTATTTTCGCGGCAAGACCGATGATAGCTATTCACGAAAGAATGCAAAATTGACCAAGCCCTCCGATGAGGAATGGCAGTGGCTTATGGACCGCTTACCGAGTTATTTGGAGGCCATTGGTCGCCCGGAACTCCTGGAGACCTTGAGTAATCGGGATGAGTGGAACTTGCTGACTGCAGTAACTGCCCAGGAACGGGCTCTGATGTTCTCCGGCCCCATGTCCATGTCTGAGTTTGCTGCTCGTATCTGGAATAACGGCTTTGGTGGCGGAGATCCGCTGCGCGATTTGGCTCCAGGTCTGGATCGTTCTCTGATCGGCGTGGTGGAAAGCGGTGACTTGCGGAGACGAAGCCCGTACTGGGTGAATCGTGATTCTGCTGCGCCCTGCACCTATTACTGCCCTATGCACATCCCGACCATTGATCGATTGCGCATGATCCGTGAGGGCAAAAATGATGAAGCCTATGAGATGCTGCTTCGCTATACCCCGTTTCCGGCGTCGGTTTGCGGAACCATCTGTCCCAACCTCTGCATCCAAAACTGCTCCCGCAAGAAGGTGGATTATTCTATTGATGCTGCTGTGCTGGGACAGGCGGTCCATAACGTTAATCCGCCCAAGTGCAAGCCTGCTACCGGCCACAAGGTCGCCATTATCGGTGGCGGTCCGGCAGGCATGGGTGCTGCTTGGCATCTGGCCCTGGCCGGAATTGAGGCTCATATTTTTGAGCGGAGTGAAGAGCTTGGCGGCAAGCTGGCCCAGACCATTCCTTGGGAACGTCTGACCAAGGCGGTTTGGCAGATGGAGGTGGAGCGTTTTCTTAAGAATGAGCTGATCAGGGTCAGCCTTGGCGTAGAAATGACCACGGAGAAGATGGAAGAGCTGAAGGAGGCATATGATTATGTTATCGTTGCCGTTGGTACCCATCAGCCGAAGACCATCCCCTTTACCGGTCATGAGCTGGTTGTCCCGGCCTTGGATTATTTGAAGGCGGCTAAGAGTGATTCGCCTATTAAAACCGGCAAGCAGGTAGTGATTATCGGTGCTGGCAATGTGGGCTGCGACGTGGCAGCGGAATGCTACCGTCTCGGTGCTGAAGAAGTGACTCTGGTTGATATCCAGAAGCCTTTGGCCTTTGGTAAAGAGCGCGATGCAGCTGAGGCTCTCGGCGCGACCTTTAAGTGGCCGGTCATGACCAAGGAAGTCACTCCAGAGGGACTGGTTACGGATAAGAATGAGCTGATCCCGGCCCAGACCGTGATTATCTCCATCGGTGATGTTCCGAATCTGCCTTTCCTGCCTGAGAGCGTCGAGGTGATTAATATTGCCGGTGGTTCCTGGATCAAAACCGATGATGCCGGTCGGACCAGTGATGAAAAAATTCTTGCTATAGGCGATGTTGAGCGCCCTGGTCTGGCCACCAACGCTTTGGGTGCAGCCAAGCGGACAGCGGAATACCTTGCATCTATCCTCAGCGAAAAAGAGTGGAAGCCTTTTGCTCAGAAGCTGATTCAGTACGAGGCCCTGACCATTGCCCATTATGATCCGGCAGAAGAAAAGGGCGATACGGAGAATCAGCAGGCGGCCCGCTGCCTGAGTTGTGGTTCCTGCCGCGATTGCCATCTCTGCGAGACCATCTGCCCGACCCATGCCATCTCCCGCCGAGAGGCCGTGGCTGCCGAGCCGGAGGGCGTGAGCTTTGAGTATGTGTCTGATGGCAGCAAGTGCATCGCCTGCGGGTTCTGCGCTGATACCTGTCCTTGTGGTATTTGGACGATGCGCCCGTATTAAGCCTGAATCGCTTCAGGACTGATGAGTAAAAGGGTTCGGATGTCTGCACGAGCAGATGTCTGAGCCCTTTTTTTGTTCCACGTCCAGCAGAAACCGCTTAACAGTTTCATCTCTCATTGCCAAAGAATCATTTGCTTGAGTTGACCGATTCTTGCATAAAAGAGCAAAAGGCGGTATTTTGCCTGCCAAAGAAAGCGTAGCGAGTTTCCCCTTCTGTAGTTACATATAATCCCAACCATCGGCTAAGCCGATAAAGGTACCCCTGTGAGCAGTAAGCTGAAAAGAGAAATAGAAAAACGGCGCACCTTTGGCATTATCAGCCATCCGGATGCGGGCAAAACCACCCTGACCGAAAAACTCCTTCTCTTTGGCGGGGCTATCAAAATGGCGGGCGCGGTGAAGTCCCGCAAGACGTCCAACCATGCCACCAGCGACTGGATGGCCATTGAGCAGGAACGCGGTATCTCCGTCACCACCTCGGTGATGAAGTTCAATTACCGGGATTTTGAGATCAACCTGCTGGACACGCCGGGCCATCAGGATTTTTCTGAAGACACCTACCGGGTGCTGACCGCTGTGGACTCGGCCCTGATGGTGATTGATTCGGCCAAGGGCGTGGAGGCCCAGACCACCAAGCTGATGGAGGTCTGCCGGATGCGCAATACGCCTATCATCACCTTTATCAATAAGCTGGATCGGGACGGCATGGACCCCTTGGATATTCTTGCTGATATTGAGGAGAAACTCCAAATCGAATGTGCGCCTCTGTCTTGGCCCATCG
>JBATKL010000447.1:0-3226 GCA_049669385.1 Candidatus Electrothrix sp.
CAGCACCATCCATGTGTGTTAACGAAGCGATTACTCTCATTTCAGTGGATCATGTTTGAAAATTTAACAGATCGCCTTGAAGGCGTTTTTAAAAAACTGCGCGGGCACGGCAGACTGACAGAAGAGAATATTGAAGAGGCCATGCGCGAAGTGCGCACAGCCTTACTTGAAGCAGATGTCAATCTCCAGGTCGTTAAGGAGTTTATCGCTTCGGTGACGGAGAAGGCTGTCGGAAAAGAGGTGCTGGCCAGCCTCGCACCGGGACAGCAGGTCGTCAAGGTTGTCTATGAAGAGCTGGTAACCCTGCTCGGCAGCGAGGCAGAACCTTTACGACTTGACGGCGCACAGCCTGTTATCATTATGATGGCCGGTCTCCAAGGCTCGGGCAAGACAACAACGTCTGCCAAGCTTGCCCGTCTGTTAAAAGAAAAAGGTAGGAAGCCCTTTTTAGTCCCGGCTGATGTCTATCGCCCGGCTGCTATTGAGCAGCTGCATGTACTTGGCGAGCAACTTGAAGTTCCGGTTTTTGCCTCCTCTGTAGAACAAAGCCCGGTGGATATTGCCCGCCAAGCTGTGGCTGAGGCAGAAAAAGCCGGTTATGACACGGTCATTATCGATACCGCTGGACGACTCCATGTTGACGAGCAACTCATGGGCGAGTTGCAGGAAATTTCCTCAGCAGTACGTCTGACCGAGGTCTTGTTCGTGGCAGATGCCATGACAGGCCAGGATGCAGTCACTGTTGCGGATAAGTTCAATACTGATCTTGAGATCACCGGTGTTGTCCTGACCAAGATGGAAGGTGACGCCCGAGGCGGTGCTGCTCTTTCCGTCAAAAAAATCACCGGAAAACCGATCAAGTTTGTCGGTGTTGGCGAAGGCCTTGATGCCCTTGAAATTTTCCATCCTGATCGAACAGCCTCCCGTATTTTGGGAATGGGCGACGTCTTATCGCTTATTGAAAAGGCGGAGCAGGTTGTTGACGAGAAAGAGGCGAAAAGGCTTGCCAAAAAAATTCAAAAAAATGCTTTCACCTTGCAGGACTTTCTTGATCAGTTGCAGAACATCAAGAAAATGGGGAGCATGGAACAGCTCATGAGCATGGTTCCCGGCATCAACAAGCTTAAACAGCTGCAAAATGCTCCGGCACCGGATGAAAAAGAGCTGTTCAAGACCGAAGCGATTATCCTGTCCATGACGAAAAAAGAACGGACAAATTATAAGATAATCGATGCCAGTCGTCGGCAGCGTATAGCTAAGGGTTCCGGCACCTCGCTTCAGGAAGTAAACCGCGTGCTGAAAAGCTACACCATGATGCTGAAGATGATGAAAAAAATGCAGGGTAAGTCTGTGATCACCACAGGCGGTAAACGGCGGAAAAGACCTAAGGGACTGCGACGCTGACCTGACAACTCTGATAGAATACTTAAAATAATTAAAGACACATAAAGATTCCACAGGAGAACTAAAAACAATGCCAGTACGAATTCGTTTAACCAGAAAGGGTCGCAAAAAACAACCGTTTTACCGTATAATCATTGCTGATTCACATGCCCCACGCGATGGAAAATTTCTGGATATTATCGGAACCTATGATCCTATGCAGGAGCCTGCCGTCATCAAGCTGGATACGGAAAAACTCCAAGAATGGATGGGTAAAGGGGCTACGCCTACTGGAACCGTCAAAAATCTGATAGACAAGTACGCCGCTCCTGTTATTGAGGCTGCGTAACAAGGAGCTGCCGAATGAAAGAGCTTATCTCTTTTATTGCAACCCGGCTTGTTGATGAACCGGAAGAGGTGCAGACCGAACAAAACGAAGAAGACGGGACAGTTACCGTTGAACTTCGGGTTGCCAAGGATGATCTCGGAAAAGTAATCGGAAAGCAGGGGCGTACGGCTCGGGCTATGCGAACTGTCCTTGCCGCAATGGCGGCAAAAGATGAAAAGCGCTCTCGGCTTGAGATCGTCGAGTAAGTGTATGCCTAATGCCAGCCATAAAGACATTGAAGACGTTGAGAACTTTGTCTCCTTGGGAAAAATAACCAAGGCGCACTCCATTCGGGGAGAGATGAAGATGTATCCTTTTTCTGACTCCCCTGAAACAATGCTGCAGTATTCGGAGATGCTTCTTGTTTCCGAGGATTGCGCCACATCCGTCACCTATCAGGTTGAGCGAGCAAGGGTACAAAAAAACGTTGTGCTGCTCCAGCTTAAAGGGTGTAACGATCGTAACGGAGCAGAAAGACTGGTTGGCTCACAGGTGTATGTTCATAAAGATGCGCTGCCGGAACTTGATCCTGATGAGTTCTATCTGAACGATTTGGAAGGTAAACTCTTAAAGACCACAGAAGGTCGAGCTGTCGGACGTATTACCGGCTTTCTTGCCAACAGCGCTCAGGATCTTCTCTGTGTGCAGGGTGAGCAAGAGGATGAGGAATATCTCATACCGTTAATACCGGAATTTCTTCATGCCGTTGATGAAGATGAGGTAACGGTCTCCTTGCCTCCGGGTCTCCTTGAGATCAACAACTGATGGTTTGATGCGCTTTGAGATCCTGACAATTTTTCCAGATCTGTTTACCACGCCCTTACAGGAAGGCATTCTGAAAAGAGCCATACAGGCTGAACAAATCAGAGTGAACCTCCATAATATAAGGGATTGGGCAACAGATAAACATGCCATGACCGATGACCGTCCCTTTGGTGGCGGTGAAGGCATGGTGATGAAACCCGAACCGCTGACTGCCTGCCTGCAAGATGTTCAGGCAGATGGCCAGGGGACTGTGGTGCTTCTTTCTCCACGGGGTTCTGTCTATAATCAGGCTACTGCCGAGCGTTTAGCTGGCCTTGAAAAACTCATTTTAGTTTGCGGACGTTATGAAGGAGTGGATGAGCGTTTTCGCCATCTCCACGTTGACGAAGAATTGTCCATTGGGGATTATATCCTTACCGGTGGGGAATTGGCCGCTATGGTGGTGATTGACTCTGTTACTCGGGTGCTGCCGGGAGTCTTGGGTTGTGCCGATTCCGCTACGCGAGACACCTTCAGTTGCGGCCTGCTGAAACATGGGCAGTACACCCGGCCTCGTGAGTTTTCAGGACTGACCGTGCCGGATGTCCTGCTGAGCGGTGATCACGCCCGAATTGAAGAGTACCGCTTTCTCGATTCAGTGAGTGAGACCCTCAATAAACGACCTGAGCTGCTACGTAAGGTTGCATTCAC
>JBATKL010000448.1:0-2152 GCA_049669385.1 Candidatus Electrothrix sp.
GGATGTCAGCCCGTTAGGCAAGATAATCATGGATGAGGATTTTGTTAAGTTTGTTGATGGCGTCTTGGAGCGAAACGCAATTTAGATACTGTCAGTGTCGAACTTTGAGCTACAGCTTAACTCGGCCTTAAACAAGGGCAATTAGTCGGCTTTGTGGTGAAAGCGGTAGTAGCTTTCTGCTGAATCAGGGGCTGGCTGCCCGATGAGTTTACGGCCGCTGTGCGTCGGTAGCTGCCCTAGATCAATCCGGCACCTCTCGTCAGCTGTCACCCCGATAGAGGTCGTACACAGACGGCTGAGCCTGCTGTCAGGAAATCGCCTAAGTGCCAGGAGCGGTCATAGCTCACAATGGCGGCACTGGCCAAACTTCAGGTAAGGAGCGCGCAAGCCAATGAACAAGCGCGTTATTGACGTCAACCGGCTTTTCTTGAGCCATCCAGTGACCAGAGTTAACTGTACATTCGGTAAGGTTACGGCATTGCTCGCGCATTGGCTCTGGCAAGCGGGAATCGACACACTCGCAAACGTAATCGAAGGAAGCGGTCAGGAATAATGCCGGCATATCAAGATAGCCGTCGTTTTTGCGAGTTCTGGCATATTGACTATTCGCTGCCTGATTCATATAAAAAGAATCAGTTCCGAAAAACCCGGTTTTTTCAAATGCAGTGGAATAGGTTTCTAGGTCAGCTTCTGAAATGACGTCATCGTCGCGCGGCAGATCGGGAGCTGCATCAAGGCCATCAAACCAGCCACCATCTCGCCTAATCGTGGCGGTTATGGCAGGTACGCCACGCCCGTCTGGTCCAAATGAAGTGCGGAACAATGCCTTTATTACAGCTTCAGGATTGGCCTCGAATACAGCTCGGGCGCGTTCAAAATTCTCTTCATAAAAATAAAAATAGTCCCACTGACCAGCAGGGTATTCATTTTCAGGATAAACAGTGCGATCAACCAGTGATACCATCCGTTCGATTCCATTCTCCAGGACCGCATAAGGGACACACAAACTAGCCACAGCGTGAGTGCTTTCCGGGTGATGACTGGCCAGGCTCCAGACCACACACGACCCCCAGTCGTGTCCAACCCAAACCGCTTTTTCGCGGCCTTGGGCTTCGAGCAGTCCAATCAAATCTGCAACGTGCTTCTCCATCGTGTAATCGTCATGGCGAGTATAAAGGCTGGAGCGACCGTGCCCACGTAGATCCGGTGCGATCGCTCGGAAGCCAAGGCTCCCTAAAACGGGCAACTGATGCCTCCAGCTATATCCAAGTTCGGGCCAGCCGTGCGCAAAGATTACAAGCGGACCATCCTCCGGCCCAGCGGCCAGATAGAACATTTCGTGACTACCTAGCGTAACGGTGTGCTCAGTGATCTGGGTATACGGGTTGCCCATGTTATTGTCCTTTTCGTGTCCACTAATGCAGACCGCGCGAATGTTTTTTCAGACTAGGTTATTCCACTACACCAATAAAAGCCCAAACGGCATCTTTCATTGGCGAATCAACTGGTCGCTGCAACACATCCATTCAATCTAGCGGCTGTTCTCGCTTGAGAGTAGCTGAGTTAAGCGATGGCAGCAACGCGTCGTTAGCTGCCAAGGGGTATATCCGAGGCTGATGTCTCCTCTACATCCCGAAAGGAGTCATCCGGCTCCCCCTGGACACCCGTTCAACTTGTCTGAAAGGTGCCAGCTGCGGCCCTAATGTTTTGCTGAGTCTCAGTCTAGAACCACGATTCGGTTTCTACCGCTTTCACCTAATTTGCGACATATGGGCTACACTGGAGGCGATTGCCGCTATGTGCTCACCCTGCGGCCATTGGACTATTCATCTGAAATTATGTAGCGATGGGGAATCGTGCGGCGCGTATAGACCAAAATGGAGGATGCTTTTTAATGAGACTTGAAAACAAAGTAGCGGTAGTAACCGGCGCCAGTGGTGGCATCGGCCAGGAAATTGTCAGGAAGTTTGTTGCCGAGGGTGCCAGGGTGCTCGCGGCAGACCTGAATGCCAGCGATGTCGAGAAACTCGCTGCCGGTTACGGCGACGAGGTGTCCGCACTGGCGGCTGATGTCACCGACTACGCACAGGCAGATGGCATGGTGAGCGCTGCGGTGGAGAGATTCGGTAGCTTTGACGTGATGGTCAATAAT
>JBATKL010000449.1:0-1625 GCA_049669385.1 Candidatus Electrothrix sp.
TGTGACTCTGCCTCTTTTTATACCCGTAAATTCAGCTCCCTGTCAATACCTTTTTGTAGTACCTCCCCTCCCCGACCCTGTTTCACCGTCATTTTGAAGGAGGTACTACAACGTGTTGGTTTTGGCGAATAATAGCGTAGATTCAACATGATATTTCAATCCTGAAAACTTAATATAACTGTTTGATTCCAAAAGGTTTATTCAAATTTTCTCTCGAAATAGCCCCATTTTTCCTTCTTGCAGACAAAAACGGACCAAAACAGCCCTGAAATCGACCTAGGATTTTTTGAGGCCCATATTTAAGCCGAACATTGAATAAATACCCACGATTCTGTAGGGACGGTTCGCGAACCGCCCCGTACAGGCATCCCCTTACGGTCTGTATATCTCTTTACGGTGACCGACAGCGACAACCAGCACACTAATATTCCCGTCGTTTATTGGATTTCACGGACTGCCTGATCAAAAGGGATACTTTTTTGCGAGGCGGCTTTTGCCTTATCATATGCACGAATATCATCAAGTTCTTCAAGTTCCGCAACCACCTTCTCCCAGTCCGAGAAAGGAATAAGCACTGCGGTCGGCTGTTTTTTGCTGTCCACCACGTATTTCGGATGAAGCGTAAGCATAGCTGTTCCTCTATTGTTTCAGGGCCGGTCATAACCCAAGACGTCCCGGAGTGTCATTGTGACTCTGCCTCTTCTGGTTTCATACATAATCATCCAGGACAATTATGTGTATTTCGTCAACACGCTTCAGCTGTTTATCATTGGTTAGAAACGCTTCACAACCGACAGAAAGAGTGGCTGCAATCTGGAGTGCATCAGGGGTTCTCAGGTTATGGCGACTCCTAAGTTCCGCCGCCCTGTCGGCGATATCGGCATCAATCGGGATGAGTTCAAAATTCCGACTGTTTTGCAAAAGATTGCGATATTCTTTTTCAAGGGCGATTTTTCCGTTACGTTTGGGATGCACCAACACTTCGGTCAGTGTGATTACCGAGCCGTATCCCTGTAGAGTTCCTTGATCTATTTGTGTGATTATGTTGCGGAGTAACGGGAGGTAAACCGGGTGGCGCTCGACAAAATAAATAAAAGGAGCCGTATCAAATCCCAGCCTTGTGACTTCCATCAAAACAGTATCAGGAAGTTTCACAGGCGATCTTTCCATTCGTTTCTTAAATCATCGACATACTGTTGCGCGTCAACGCCTTCCCATATCTCAGCTCCCAGCCCTTCGAGCTCCAGCAGGCTTCGTTTTTTTTCTTTCACGTCTGTCCGAACGAGCAGCTTTTTACTGATAAGTGCAATCAGTTCTAATTGTTCGGCAATAGATATTGGTTTTATATATTGCTTATATAATTGTGCGACAGTCATTGCGGTTATTTCCTGTTTTGCCGTTTGCACGAATAAAGGGAGAGTATGGTTTGCTCCTGAAGTATTACATTATATAAAATGAACGACTCCCCTGCAAGCAGCAGTTTGTCCTTTTTGGGTGGCAGCAATATGAAGGGCGGACAATAGAGGACTGTTTTTATTCTCTGTCATAACCCAGGACGTCCCGGAGTGTCGGTGTGACAAGGATAAGGAGAACCTCCATGACACAACAAAGTCATAACCCAGGAC
>JBATKL010000450.1:0-3706 GCA_049669385.1 Candidatus Electrothrix sp.
ATAGTTAGGAGCATATTTGGGATCGGGAGGGGCAACCGGCATTTCCAGCAACTTAAATTGACGGTTAAACTTATCCTCTAGTTTTTTCACAAACAAGGAAATTACAGCTGCACATTGTCGAGCGTCAGTCCGATATTTAATATTTTGCTCTTGACAAATAACGGCAAGTTTTTCCTTCAATATTTTATCATTTAGATCAAGGAAATATTTTTCTTCCAAGCGAAATTTGGCATTTATGATACCACAAGCTGTATTCTTGTCGTCACGATAACCACCTTTTTCATACTGCTGACGCCACCAAGAACATGCTAAGTACTCCGAATAGATACTTTTACTCCAAAAATATATTCCTACACCGAGCCGTCCATTCGTAGGCTTAAATCCTTCCTGCTGGATAGAGGCAACTCTTGAAACGGATGTCCCATGTGTCCCGTCAATCTCAATATCACTCGACATATATCAAATGCCAACCTTATTATTAATAATTATAGCAAACATTATGAAACTAATACAGGCGTAATGCTGAGCAGAAAATTTACCCTAACAGTTAGAAGCAGGATATAAAGAAATATCTCCCCTGATTACTTCACTTATGTGAAGTAGTCAAGAAAATAATACCGCTGATTTGAGACCAAAAAGTTTACTCACCAAACTACGTATAGCCATCCAGGCATCGGCATGTTCATCGGAAATCCGGCATAGTAGTATTTCACGCTCAGTCTGAGGGAAGTCTTCTGATTTCGTCCGCAGAAAGACCTGTGGTCGGTATAATTGCTTTATTTTGCATACTATCCCGCCTTGAGTTGGTAGCAGAAAAATATCACCTGATTGCTTCGAGGAACGAAGCATTGCTTTTTTGTTTCTACCCTTGTATTTTGTTCATTCGGTGTGAAAATCATTCTGTACGGTTTGCCTTTTCCAGAGAGCTGCGAACTACATTGCAGCCTAGCACTCTGAATTGCTTGGACAAGCCACTTTTTTGGTGCTCTACTTAAAAAAAACATCACCTCTTCACATGTTTCGTATCCGACGCATTTACGATGCCCTGCTGCCAATTAACCGACAGGCTATAGATCAGGTGCAGCAGATTATACATGCACAGATTCAGGATATGGCGGATTATAAAATTCGCGAAATTCCGGAAAAACTGCACAATCCCATGAAGTACGATTTTCGTTCCGATCTATTTGTCTGCGACGACAGGCGAGGTCGAGTCAAGGGATTTGCTCTGTTTTCAGCCGAACCCACTCTGCGCTTCGGTTTTCTCGACATGATTGCCGTAGCCGATAATACCAAGGGGGGCTCTATAGGCACCACGCTGTATGCGCGGGTGCAGGAAGAATGCGTGAGTCTCGGTTTTGAATGGCTTTTCTTTGAATGTCTCACCGATTTGCCCGAGTATAACCAGGATGCGGCGGAACTTAAGGCCAACCGGGCCCGTCTGCGTTTTTACGAACGCATGGGTGCCCATCCCGTTATCGGTACCCTGTGTGAGCGACCGCGCAAAGCCAATGGAAATCATGCCTATTTTCTCATGGCCGATGACTTGGGCAGCGGCAATCTTCTGCAACGCCATATTGCGGTGGAGGCAGTACAGGCCATTCTCCGACGCAAGTACAAAAGGACAATGTCCGCAACACAGATCAGCGACGTGGTCGCGTCTTTCCATGATGATCCTGTAAGCCTGCGACCGTCCAGATACATCAAAACACCCGCGCCCCGCACATGGCCGCGTATCCCCCGAGACTGGCAGATCGCCCTTTGCGTCTCTGATAACCATGTCATGCACCATATCAAAGAACATGGCTATGCCGAGTTGCCGGTCAGGGTCAGTACCATTCTTGAGGAGCTCGAAAAGACGGATTTATTCGAACGCATCCCCCGAAAAAAATTCGGCAACAAACATATCCTGGCTGTGCATGATGCACGCTTTATTAACTATTTCAAGAAAGTTGCTCTTGATATCGAAACGGATCGTTCGCTGTTTCCCGATGTATTCCCGATCCGGAAAAATGTTGGACAGCCGCGCAATGTACCATCCCATGCCGGTTACTACTGCATTGATATCTACAGCCCGATCAATCGCAATGCCTGGCTCGCTGCCCGTGATGCGGTGGATGCCGCGCTCACCGCTGCCAGTGTCGTGGAAAACGGTACCCGCTTCGCTTATGCGTTGATACGGCCGCCGGGGCACCACGCTGGCAGCGATTCTTTAGGCGGCTACTGCTACCTGAATTCTACCGCCATTGCCGCGCATTACCTCTCCAGCCAGAGCAAGGTGGCCATTCTTGATCTGGATTATCATCATGGCAACGGCCAACAGGAGATCTTTTACCGGCGCAGCGATGTTTTGACCGTTTCCATTCACGCTGATCCCGCGTTTGAATATCCCTATTTCAGCGGGTACAAGGAAGAACGCGGCGAAGGCGAAGGGCAGGGATTTAATCTCAATCTGCCGTTGAAGCGCGGCATCGACCAGATGATCTATGAGAAAACCCTGAAGCGTGCCTGCCGCCGGGTAAAGGAGTTTCGTCCCGATATCCTGGTTATCGCCCTAGGACTGGACACGGCAAAAAATGACCCATCCGGTACTTGGAATTTGCTCGTCGAGGATTTTTTCAATAATGGAAAGTTAGTCGGTAGCTTGGGTTACTCCACCGTCATCATTCAGGAAGGAGGTTATGACTGCTCCGTACTGGGGAAAAATGCCCTCGCTTTTCTCTCCGGGATCTGGGAAGGATTTTATCGCAAGTAGAAAGAAAGCGGGCGTTGCTTACACCTCGTTCTCTATTTTTTCCATTAACATGCTCAGAAAACTTTCCAGCACGTCGTAGTTAGCTTTATCGCGTAGGATACGCGATCGCCCAGTCGAAACTGACCAGTGTCCGTTTTTCGTTCATAACGACTTCTCCTTGTAGAAAAAAACAGACCTGCCCGACTACAGCTGCCGAAACAGTCTGATAAAATCATCCGGTATCCCGGTGTCAAAAGTCATGAGCTTATGGGTGAAGGGATGAGGGAAAGAAATTGAGCGGGCATGAAGGGCAAGCCGTTTGGAACCGACCTTCTTGGTCTCATATTTCCTGTCTCCGGCGATGGGATGGCCTTTTTCCGCAAAGTGTACGCGAATCTGGTGCTTGCGGCCAGTGAGAAGATGAATATCAACCAAGCTGAATCCTTTTGACTCTTTTGCAACTTTGTAGGCTGTATGTGAGAGCTTTCCCTGAGCAGGATCACCAGTCGAGTAAACCTTCTGGGCTTTATTCTCGACCAGATAGGAGGAGATCGTTCCCTCTTTCTCTGTCAGTCGACCGTGAACAATAGCCAAGTAGTGTTTTTCGGTATTTCCCCAGTTCTCCTGCAAGAGTTTTTTGGTCTGTTCGCTTTTTGCAAAAAGAAGTATCCCGGACGTGTCCTTATCCAGGCGATGGACCACATACACCCTCTTGCGTGATTTTGGATTCCCCTTGCGGACATAATCATTGAGCAAATAGTGGGCCGTTCTCGACTTTTCCCGATCAGTGCCAACGGTCAGCAGCCCAGCTGGTTTCACCACCACAATGAGATCCTTATCCTCGTGCAGGATGGGCAGTCCTTTGGGTTGATGCTTTTTGGGTGGCTGGTTTGTTTTGATCATATTATTCAAGAGAGTTCCATATTCCTTTGGCTCGCAACCGTAATCGCAGAGAAGTAAAAGGCGACGTTC
>JBATKL010000451.1:0-6253 GCA_049669385.1 Candidatus Electrothrix sp.
ATGGTGCCACCGAGAATAGTTACTCGTTCTCGTATGGTATTTAAGCCCAGGCAGCCTTTTTCTTGCTGGCTGTCTGCCAAATTTAGCGTGTCAAAGCCACAACCAAAGTCGGTGATTTCAATACACAGGGAATCCTCCTTGTTGACCGAATTAAGATTGATCCTTTCCGTGCCGGAATGTTTTCCGATATTGTTTAAAATTTCCTGTAATATTCGATAAATTTGATGCTGATCGTGTTTTGAAAAGTATTCCTGAATATGAATGCTGCCTAAAGCGATTTCTATGCCGTAATCTCGACTGAAGTTATCCAAGAATTCCTTAAGTGCCAAATCAAAGCCAAATTTTTCGATCACAACTGGCCAGAGATTTTGACAGATACTCCTGGTGCTTTCCAGCGTTTTTTGCAAAGTATTACTGATAATAGTGGCTGCTTCCTGCGTCTTCTCCTTATCGCTTGACTCAAGCTGAAAGCAAAAATTATTGAGCTGTAATTTCAAGGCGATCAAATTTTGACCAATATCATCATGAAGTTCCATAGAGATTCGTTTTCGTTCATCTTCCTGGGCGTCAATAAGTCTGGCAGAGAGACGCTGTAACTCTTTAACAAGCCGCTTGTTTTCACGGATAAGCAAAGATTTTTCGCTTGCCTTATCGAGAACTTGCAGGAGATCATTCTCAACCCACGGTTTGACGATATACTGGTAGATATGGCCCTTGTTGATGGCATCAATGATGTCAGAAATATCAGTATAGGCTGTTAAGATGATTCGAATTACATCCTTGTTATGTTTTTTAATATGTTGAAGCAACTCAACACCTGTCATGCCAGGCATGCGCTGATCAGTAATAACAATTGCAATATTATCATTATTCTTGAAAACTTCCAGTGCCTCCTGTCCTGAACTTGCTACATATATTTGATATTTTGCCCTAAAAGCAATTGTGAAATTCGTTAAATTAATTTTCTCATCATCAACATACAGCAGTTTTAATTTTGTCAAAATGCTTCTCCTGATAACACCTTATCTTGAGATACTTCTATAGAGTTCACCGGCAAAATAATTTCAAATACCGAACCGTTACCAATCTCACTCTGCACGTTGATATCTCCACCGTGCTGCCTGATAATGGAGTATGATATACCAAGCCCTAGACCGGTTCCTTTGCCAACTTCTTTGTTGGTAAAAAAAGGATCAAAAATTTTTGGCATATCGTGCGCATCGATACCGCAGCCAGTGTCTGAAAAAGTGATATGAACATGTTCATTCCTATGCTCTGTTCTAATCGTCAATTGTCCCGTCCCATCCATAGCCTGGATACCATTATTCATGATATTTAAAAATACTTGGCCTATTCGTCCCGGCAGACAATGAACGAGCGGAAGAGAGCCATAGTCACGACTAATGGTTATATTTTTTAATAATTGTTTATCAACATAATTGATCGTGGAATCAATGACTGTATGCACGTCAAGCGGGATTGTTTTTTCTACATCTTCCCGTGAAAAAGTTTTAAGATCACGCACGATACGAGTTGTACGAATGGTTCCTTCTTCTATATTTTCCATGAGTTGATCGATTGTGAAGAAAAGGTCCTCATAAGAAGGGCTTTCTTTTACGCCCCCTACTTCTTCAACTTCTTCATACCCGACAAGCACCTCTTTCATATCATCTAAAGAGCGATGCAAAGAAGGCAGAGCCCCGGAGATAAAATTAACTGTATTATTGAGTTCATGTGCCACTCCAGCTACAAGCTGCCCCATGGCTGCCAGCTTTTCTTTCTGGATAAGTTGCTCCTGGGTTTCTTTTAATTGCCTCAGTGCCTCGACAAGATGGGTATTACTGCTCTCAAGTTTTTTTTGTCTCTGGTGCAGCTCATCATTTGCCTTGGTGAGCTGGAGTGTTCGGTGTTTCACCTCTTCTTCAAGCCCTTCATTTAATTCACTAATGGTCTGGAATGATCTTTCAAGATCATTTACCATATTGGTATAGGTTTCGGTCAGCACCTTCAGATCGTTGGGATGTTCCGTTTTTTCTTCCCGTTTTCTTATTGCCAGTATCAATCTTCTTAATGGTTCCGTTACCTTTTGTATAACAAGAAATGTTGTCAACATACTGGCAAGGAGAAATATCAGTACCGAGACACCGGTTTGAACAAGGATATTACGCATCCCTTTTTCAAAGAACTCCTTAGAAAGAACAATTGCCGCATAGCCAACAACCTCTTTTTCTAGCCTGTTCTTTTCGTTATCAAAATACCAGTATTCTTCCTGCGTTGACGTCGCATTAAAAAGAATTTGCCCCCATAATATAAAATTATTTTCAGTTTCCATACTCTGATGGCCACTGTTATTATGCTGGCTTAGCACCCTTGATATTTTTATATTATTTTCAACAAGGCGTAAATTCTTGGTTGGATCCTTTGCTCTTTGCAGAAGCACCTCTCCGTCTGTATTCCAAATAACCACTTCAAGCACATCATCCTGCTGGAGCAGTCCTAAGACTGGAGCACGCATTTCATCTTTATTTTCAGTATAAATAGCAAGCCCGATTGAATGGGCAAGCAGTCGTATAAGGGTAGCCCCATGGGCATCATAGGAAGTCTTATATGTCTTCTTCTGTATACTGATCAAAACAATATTGAATATCGATGCCATACATACCATGGTCACAATCAGGAGAAGAAAGATCTTGGTGCTAAAGCTTTTCGGTAAAACAAGAAGGGTGTTATTCATCTGTTCCCCTCCTGTCCGCGATTGATAATCCTAACTTCGCAGCCATGTTATCATTAACTCTGGTTGTAACCCGGGGGGGGATAAGAGCAGCCTGCTTGGCCCCAACACGATGAGACAGTATATCCATAGCCAACGCTGCAGCCTGCTTGGCCATCTCATCTGTATCGAATGTTACGGCGATTGTCGCTCCATGCGTAAGGAGTTTTTCAGAAAAAGTAAGTAGCGGAATTTTATTCCTGATTGAAAAAAGAACATAACTCTGAATGGTCATCTGATTGGTGGTCGTGAGATCTGGCAGCATCCAGAGAAGGTCCACCTTTCCACGTAAAGAATGGATTAAGCCTTGAACTTCAGCTATATTTTCAGTAGGCAGAGCGATAAATTCCAAATCAGGTCTGGCCGACTGCAACTCCTCTATAATTTTGCTGCTTCGCTTTGGGTCATAAACAAGTCCAACCCGTTTTACTTCGGGGAAGTAACGCGTCATTTCGTCCAACTGCACTTTTGGCGGCACCGACAGGCTCACTCCGGTTACAGGTCTTATCGTGTCAGTAATTGTTACCGGATGAACGACCAGTAGATGAACAACGGGAACATCAGGGACCAAGAGTGCCTCTGCCAATGCTTGGGAACCAAGGGCAAGGATCAAATCAGGGTGAATGTGTTGTATGTTACTTGTATAGCCCCCCTCATCCTCTTTGGTAATGACAACTTCCGTCATCTGGTTCGGTTGTATGGATTTTAGACCACGATGAGGAGTACGCTTATCAAGTTCATCAATAAAGATATTTTGAATTTGCTGGTTAATTTTGCTCGAACTATTCTTCAGTACCACTATCTCATAGCCCGAGGCTCTGTTCGCCAAGCTGACAAATGAAATAATGATAAGAAGGATATACTTATTCATACCGTAAGCAACGTGGTGTTTTTTCTTGTGAGAATAGGCTCTTTAGAATCGAACGTAATAAGGATACTAATAATTCTGTAAACAAATATTTACAAGCAATTTATGCGCCAAATGTTCGCCAGTTTTTGAAAAAAGTTTCTTTGTAAAATATTGGAAGATATATTGGATAGATTCGAGTAATATTTTTTTCTAAAGTCACCCTACTCGAAAATGAATAATAGAATCATGATGAAAAGTTATTATCCGCTTGCTGTTTTGTTACTCTTCACAACCCTCCTTGCAGCCCCACCTATTCTGGCTAACAATAATACGCACCAGGAAGATAAACGCCTGGAGGAGTGGTATTTTGACGAAGAGGAGCTGGTTGAAACGGCTACCCGCTCTCCCAAACCCATGGCTCGGGTGGCGGAAAATGTAACCGTCATCACCGCTGAAGAGATTGAGGACATGCATGCCCATACCTTGGCAGAGGTTCTCAACCGGCAGCCGGGAGTGTTTATCAATTTTTATGGCCAGGATTTTCTCGGCGATTCATCCCTCTTCCTTTTAGGGTCTCGGCAGCAGCATGTACTCTTACTCCTTGACGGGGTTCGTTTGAACCATAATTCAAACGGTTACGCCCTGGTTAGCTTTGTTCCTCTTGGGATTATCAAACGCATTGAAATCATAAAGGGAGCCGCCTCTTCCACTTGGGGGTCTGCCCTTGGTGGAGTGATCAATATCATCACCAAGGATGTTGGAAAAACCGACCGTCCAACAGGAAATGTCAACGTCAGTTATGGCGAGGGGAACAGTCGTGATATTTCAGCCGATGCAGCTGGCAAGGTGAAGGTTCTTAGCTATTATCTGTATGGCGGCAATATTGATTCGGACGGCCTGCGCCTTGATCGTTATTCTGAAAGAAACTCCCTCTATGGCAAGATGCAGCTTGATTTACCCCACAGTTCGCGTCTAACCGTTACTGCCGGTTACAGTGATCCTTTTAATAAAAGTCTTAATTGGGAAGATGCCTGGGGGATTACAGATCTCAATATCTATGAGAATATTGATCGCCAAAACATCTGGGGCACACTCTATTTTGATAGAGAATTAACAAAAGAGCTCAGTCTCCATCTCTCAGGCCAGCATTTTGACAACTTTTATGCTGCCAACAAACGTTCCTTGGGGACTGGTCTTGAGGGGCAAGGTGATCTGATTTTTGGAGAGGAATGGGAGGAGGGATCCAATTCATTTACCAGCCGTCTCACCTGGACAGAGGGATCAGTTACCGCCAATCTCGGCTTTGAGTCAAGCCGTAGCGAAATGAGATATGCAAGCCAATCAGGGATCTTCTTTGAAGGACCATCAATAACAGCAGATGACCCGGTAACGGAAGATCGACACGGCGTCTACGCTAATGTCACCTACGTCAAAGGCTATTTTTCCATTACCCCAGGCTTGCGCTATGACGACCACTCCAATTCCGAGGAATCGGTAAATCCCTCCGTAGGTATTACCTATCTGCTTACCCCAAATACCCTGCTCAGGGGTTCTATCGCCAAGGGGTTTTCAGCCCCTTATCTGGCTTCCTTTTCTCATTCTCCAGACCTTGAACCTGAAAATACTTGGACCTACCAGGCCGGAATCGAAACCGGTCGTATTCCATTTCTTCATCTCAAGGGAACTGTTTTTCACCAAAATATTGAAGATGCATGGAATGACGATGTGACCCCTTGGACTAATACCGGCATCATACGTCTCAACGGTTTTGAGATAGAGGTAAAAACCGCTGCTTATCATGGCTTGGTTTTTACTGGCAACTTTACTTACGTCACAGGGGAAAGTAAGATAACGGATGCCAGTACCAGTGAAGACGATGATACCTATACCGGTAACCTCATTCTTTCGTACCTTAATGCTGCATATGGCCTACGGACAGAACTTGCCGGGCATTATTACTGGATGAGTGACCTAGTAAAAAACGAAGAGCCAGATCATGGTAATTTTATCTGGGATCTTTTGATTGCAAAGGATTTCGACATCTCACCACTCAATGGCGAAGTCTACCTGAAGGGGCATAATATTTTTAATGGCAATCTATACTTTGATGTTGACTATCCAAACCCTGAGCGATGGCTAGAGGTAGGGCTTGCTGTAAAATTTTAATTTGACTTTTGTTTTTATTTTGATAACATCTTGTTATAGAGATAATCGTATTAGTTCTACAATGTCACATTGCAGGATAGTTGCTTGATTTAATACCATTCTGCTGCCGGGGACATTTTTTCGTAAAATACACAAAATCGAAAAGTTGGGTTGCAATGTGACAAGGTGGAATTAGGAAACTTTAATATGGAGGGAAATCAGTATGAAAAAGAAGATGATCGTTCTCAAAAAAGGTAAAAATGTCAAAAAAGTTGCTGCCACTGGTGATTGTTGTGCAGGTGCACCCACTGCAACGAAATAAAGTATTGAACTATAATTGCTTGTTTAGGAGAGCTTCGGCTCTCCTTTTTTATTGCCCTCTGGAGGTTTAGATGCAGCTCATTGCCTACCTCACCATCAACCGACATAAGTCCATCCCGGATCAATTCCTTCTTTTTTTCATTAAAACCTGGGCACTTATCCTGTTT
>JBATKL010000452.1:0-2710 GCA_049669385.1 Candidatus Electrothrix sp.
GCCATGTTCGGCACAACTGTCGAGCCCGCCCTGCAAGGATTGCTCAATATCCGCACCAAGATGATAGAGAGGTACCCGGAGACCCCGGTGAAAATCGCCTTTACCTCCAATATTATTCGCAAAAAATGGCAGGAACGGGCCGAAGATCCCGCCTACAGCAAGGCGCATCCAGAAATCCCGCAAGAGGTGCTGCACGTCAAAACCGTGTTGGCCACGATTGCCGACCTTCAGAATGTAGGGTACGACACCATTATTCTTCAACCCACCCATATCGCTATGGGGGAAGAGTTTCTTGACCTCGGCACCTATGTGGACAGCCTGATGCGTCTGGGCACTGTGAAAAAGGAAAAATATAAGCCTTTTCATAAGGTGGCACTCGGGCGTCCCGCTTTGGGAACCTATGGCTTGGATCACCCCTATGCCGAAGATATTACCGCTGCGGCAGAGGCTCTGGCTGCGGATGCCGAGCTGGCAGCCAAGGAAAAAGCAGCCTTGGTGTATATGGGCCACGGTAATAATCATTTTCCGTCCGGGGGAGCCTATCTTGAGCTTGCCGACCGGATGCGGCAACTTTACCCAGAAGTGGTCACGCTGATAGGTAATGTGGAGGGTTTTCCTGCGCTTGAGGATGTGATAGAAAAACTGAAACTGCGGGGAGTAAAAAAGGTGATGCTCAAACCCTGCATGGTCGTGGCCGGAGATCATGCCATGAATGATATGGCTGGGACAGATCCCGAAGAGCCGTCCTGGCAGATGATCCTGGAAAAGAAAGGTTTTGAGGTTGTTACCGTGAAAAAAGGTCTGGGAGAGCTGGATGCCTTTGCTGATATCTTTGTCCAACATGCCGGTGATGCTGCTGCGGATGCGGAAATCGTGTTGAAATAGGACGCCTTGATAGATTTTCAGGGATTTTTTAGTCTTGATATTTCTGACTGTCTATGCTTTCCCTTGCATACCTGTTTGCAAGGGAAAGCTGCGGAAGATTATCAATCGGAGTTTGGTACAGTTCTTAACTGAAATATGCTATACAAGAAAGTAGAGTATATGACCGTGCAATGACATCTTGAAAAGATGGTAAAATAGGTTTCTTTTTTCTTCGAGAAGTTCATTGTTGCAATTAACGGAGACTCAACAAGATCAGTTAAGGTGCAGATTATGGCAACAGCAGAACAGATAAAGTCATTGATTCGTTCTAAATTCAGTGACAATCAAGATCGTTTTTATACCATTGCACTTCAAGTAGCAGCCCATGAAGCTCGTCAAGGCCATTCGGCACTGGCCCATGATATCCGTGACATTGTAGAGACAGAGCGCAAGAAAAAAGGGTTGCATGTTATTTCGTTTCCAAAAATCCTGCAAGGATTAGTGATAACTGAGGAACCGTCAACGCCGTTGACTGCAATGGTGCAGCCGGAAGATCTTTGTAAGCGCATAAAACGAGTGGTACATGAATATCGTCAGCGGGAAAAATTAAAATTACATGGATTGAAGCATCGCCGCAAAATATTATTAATTGGCCCCCCTGGAACCGGAAAGACTATGAGTGCCATGGTGCTTGCCAAGGAACTGCATCTGCAATTACATACAGTTCAAGTGGATCGTCTGGTGACTAAGTTTATGGGGGAGACCAGTGCTAAGTTACGCCAAATTTTCGATTTGATTCAACAGGAACACGGAGTGTATCTTTTTGACGAATTCGATGCCATAGGCGGCGATCGTTCTATAGATAACGAGGTAGGAGAGATGAGGCGTGTCCTCAACGCCTTTCTTCAATTTATCGAGCAGGATACTTCGGACAGTTTAATTATTGCGGCGACCAATAATCCGAACTTGCTGGATCGAGCCTTATTCCGACGTTTTGATGATGTCCTTTATTATGAAAATCCGGAAATTGAGCAACGAAAATCTTTGATTGCCAATGTACTGGGAACGTTTATGGCTTCCCGTTTTGCCTGGAAACAGGTGCTGCAAGAGAGTGAAGGTCTCAGTCATGCAGAAATAGATCACGCCTGCCGGGATGCTGTTAAAAATGCTATTCTCACGGATCAGAATAAAATATCCGCCAAATATCTATTGCTTACCATTCGGGAACGTCAAGGAACGCACAAAGGAATCAGAGAATAATTGAGCATGGCAAGCAAATTACCGCATCTTATTGTTACCTCATTTGAACGCAATGATTTTACAGGAACAAGCGGGGGCGGAGGTAAAGCAAATAGGCCGAAAAGAGATCGACAGAAACACAGCATCTTTTTGAAACAACAATTGGAACAAGCTTGGGATGCGGCAAAAAATGATGAAGTCGTTTATCATACACAAAGAAATGGTGTTTATCTTGAGTTTAGGGGAGAGCCGGGATACCAACTGGTAAGCAAAAGTCTTGAGAATCTAAGTGGAAAGGATCCTGCTAAATGGACTCGACTGCTTAATATCCGTAAGGAATTTGTTCAAACTGAGGATCTTGCATGTCCTGAAGAAACAGTATTCGCAACAATTTTTGTTCCCAACAGCAAGAAGGAAGCACTTTTTACGAAGATTGAACAGTACTCTGAGGAAAATTCCAAGTCAGGCGAGCCCAGGCATACAAAATTGCTCGAGAGTATTTCAAATATACGCAAAGCTCTTGAAGTAGAATCGTTCTGGCAGGATACTAAAAATCTGATCCCAGCAGATGATCCAGAATGGTGTGAGGTCTGGCTCAGTTCTGACC
>JBATKL010000453.1:0-15264 GCA_049669385.1 Candidatus Electrothrix sp.
CCCAGTATCCATGCTTTATTGGTCGCCTCCCGAATTTCTTTGAGTGAAGTCTCATCCAGCTGCTGATCAAAGAAGGCTCTGTACATCTCCCTCCGTTTCTCCGGGCTCTCAGCCAATGCCTGATAGAGAGGGTGGGGAGTAACCATATTATCATGTTTTCCAAAAGCATTCATGCGATAACTGGACCAAAGGTACTCGGCGGGGTGACTGACCATCTCTGCCCGAAACAAGGCTTAATTTTACTCTGACCCCATTTTGACCTCAGAAAAACCACACAGATTGCAAAAAAATCGGCCTCTCAACCAAGGTGGTTGAGAGGCCGTCAGCACGCGTTAACGAGACTGAATGAATCAGTTCATTATCGCTGAATAACTCCAGGAACCCGAATATCTTCAATCAGATTCTGGATATGTTCAGGCGGCGGCGGAGTAATACGCGATACCAGGTAGGCGACGGTGAAGTTCACCAGGGCACCAACTGCGCCGAATGCTTCAGGAGCAATACCGAGGAACCAGTTTTCTGGGGTATTGGCAGCCATAGCTGTGTCTGCCATAAAGAACCAACCTTTGAACCAGAAAATATAAACCAGCGTAATACTCAGGCCGGACAGCATACCGCAGACCGCGCCGATATTATTGACTCGTTTAACAAAAACTCCCATCATCAGGGCCGGGAAGATAGAGGATGCAGCCAAACCAAAAGCCAGAGCAACAACCTGAGCAGCGAATCCCGGAGGATTAAGACCGAAGTAACCAGCCACACCAATGGCACCGGCCATAGCGATACGACCAGCCATCAGCTCAGCCTTATCGCTCATGTTTTTTGCAATAATGCCTTTGAGCAGATCATGAGAAATAGAAGAGGAAATAGCCAGCAGGAGTCCGGCAGCTGTGGACAGAGCCGCAGCAATACCACCGGCAGCAACTAAGGCGATGACCCAGTTGGGCAGTTGAGCGATCTCAGGATTGGCCAGAACCATGATGTCCCGATCCACCTTGACCATCTCGTTTTCAAGACCTTTATAATTAGGGCCTACATACTGAATTTTGCCGTCGCCGTTCTTGTCTTCATGCTTCAGCAGGCCGGTTTTTTCCCAGTTTTTAAACCAGGTTGGACGTTCCTCGTATTTGAGCCATTCTCCTGCTTTTTGTTGACCATCCTGACTGGTCATGGTCGGGCGAATGGTCTCCATCAGGTTCAGTCGAGCCATAGCACCTACACCAGGGGCGGTGGTGTACAGGATAGCAATGAAAACTAAGGACCAGCCTACGGAAGAGCGGGCATCCTTTACCTTGGGCACGGTAAAAAAGCGGGTAATAACATGGGGCAGACCTGCTGTGCCGATCATTAAGGTCAGGGTATACAGGAAGATATTCAGGGTACTGCCGTTCTGCGTCGTATACTGCGTAAAACCAAGGTCAACTAAGGTTTTGTCCAGCTTCTCCAACAGGTACATCCCTGATCCGTCGTTCAGTTGCGCTCCCAAGCCCAACTGGGGCAGAGGATTGTCGGTGAGCTGAAGGGAGATAAAAACCGCAGGTACGGTATAGGCAAAAATCAGAACGCAATACTGAGCGATCTGCGTATAGGTAACGCCCTTCATGCCGCCGAGAACTGCATAGATAAAAACGATGATCATGCCGACATACAGGCCTGTGCTGTAATCAAGCTCCAGAAAACGGGAAAAGGCAACGCCAACACCCTTCATCTGGCCGATAACATAGGTCAGTGAGGCTACAATCAGACAGATAACTGCCACGACCCGAGCCGTATTGGAGTAGTACCGGTCACCAATAAATTCGGGTACGGTAAATTTACCGTATTTCCGCAGATAAGGTGCCAGCAGCATAGCCAGCAGGCAGTAACCGCCGGTCCAGCCCATCAAGAATACAGATGCATCATACCCCTTGAAGGCGATCAACCCGGCCATGGAGATAAAGGAAGCCGCAGACATCCAGTCCGCCCCAGTGGCCATCCCGTTAAGCACCGGATGCACACCCTTGCCAGCAACATAAAACTCACCGGTTGTACCGGCCCGAGCTTTAAAGGCAATAAACATGTAGAGGGCAAAGGTTGCGCCCACCACCAAGTAGGTCATTAATTTCAAATCCATCGATTCTCTCCTTAGTCTTCCTGAACGCCAAATTTAATATCCAGTCGATTCATACGCCAGGCATAAAAAAAGACGAGTATGACAAAGCTGTAAATAGACCCTTGTTGGGCAAACCAAAAACCGAGCGGATATCCGCCCAAGATGTGAATCTTATTCAATGCCGGGGCAAAGAGTATTCCGCAACCGTAGGACACGATAAACCAGACAGCCAGACATCCTATGACCAAACGGATGTTCGCTTTCCAGTATTCCTGCGAATCACTGCTCATATAACCTCCTTGTGTTAATCTTTAACAGGCAACAGTCCTGCCTGCTTTTGGGACTCATTCCCTTACGTACTCGTACTTTTTTACATATAATACAAAGATTCGAGGTTATCCTCGAACCTTTAACCCTCAAATGCTTACGATCTGCATTCCGTTCCCCCTTCCCCAAAAAAGCGAGTGAGAGAGCCTCAATGCTGTTTTTTCCGCCCACTGTAATTATCCCACAAATGTATTTCATTCTTGTGAAAAAAGCAATGCCACTTAACTTTACAATAAAGAACACAACGTGGGAGTATTTTTCATAAGGAAAATTAATATGGTTACGCCGCAGTCAATTTATTCATTGTGACAAGTCTTTACAATAACGTAACTTATCAAAACGCCGAACAACCACTTTTATACTTTTCTCTGACAATGCTGTCAAGATAGAAGAATATAAAATAAAGCCTTTTAGCCACGAATTCTTCCAGCTTGGTACAGCTCTTTCAATGAGTTAATGCCACCATCTCTGAACTTTTTCACAAGGTATAAAAAGAGATAAGCTGTTTGCAGGGCATCTTCTAAAGCGTCATGGGGTTTAAAAACAGGGAGACCAAATTCTTTGGTAAGCGCATCAAGAGTATACGATGAGGCGTGGTCATGATGTCCGTAATGATCTGTCCTGCCGCTATCCTTGAACCTGCGGGCGAGTCGCATAGTGTCAATCCCAGGATTGGCCAAGGTTCCCCCCAGAACCTGCCGTGACATCTTATTGAGGAAATGCATGTCTAACCCAACAAAATGACCGACTATCAGGCTGCTCTCGCAAAATTCAATAAACTCCGGCAAGACGTCTTGAGCACTGTCCGCCTTTTTCAATTTCTCCGGCGTAATCCGGTGAATAAGCGTTGCCTCATTGGGATTGATATTTGTTGGGCGGATATAACGATGAAAGGTCTGGTCAAGCTCAATCTGTAAATTGACAATACGAACAGCACCGATGGAGATGATCTCGTCTTTGCGTTTATTGAGACCGGTCAGTTCGGTGTCGCAGACCACGAAGGTGTAATCACTCAGGGGAGCCCCCTGCTTAAAATCAGCAAACTGCTCTCTGTTTCTCAGCAGGGCAGGGTGCGGAGGATCCAGCGAGAGCATCTTCCTGAGGGGGGCGAGAAAGGAAAACATGGTCAAGAGTTAGGAAACATTGTTTTTAAGACGCCGTGTAGGCGATCAATCACTTCAAAGGCATCTCGGAGCATTCGTTTTTCCAACTCGGAAAGCTCATCCGGGGTAATATGATTGTCCGGCTGCACCTCTGCTTCCAACTGGTGCAGCTGATGAATGATACGGAGCTGCATCTGCATTTCATAGGCATCAACAGCTTTGGCCCATAAGGTCTCAGTGAGAATATTTTCTTTGGCAAGGACATGCAGGCGAGCCAGGGTATTGGTTTCCCGCACCCTATACCGGAGAGCCAGTATCCTGGCAAAATTAACAAAGGGCGTTATCCCCTGGTGTTTGATATCCAGTTTATTCTTATGCTCACCGTTTTTTTCCACAATGAAATTTCTGAAAAAAGAGAGCGGTGCTCTTCCGGCCAGACATTGGTTGGCAAGGTGAAGCAGGTACAGCTCCTGCCGCTCAGTAAGCTCGCTCAGATGCTGACGCAGCTCATCAGCAAGGACTGCCTTGCCGAACCCGGCCCGAAAATCAAAAAATATAGTGGCATGCAGGATCTCTTGAGGGTCAGGAGCGCCTACCCAGGCATCAAAATATCTCTTCCAGATCGAGAGCGGCTGACACCATTTCGGATTGACCGCCATGATCTCTCCCGGACACAAGGGATAACCGCATTCAACCAAGTGATCTATCGCTTTGCGGGCAAAACGAGAAAAATATTCTTGTGCATCCTTGTCTTGCTGCTCATTTTTTGGATCCGCATAAATAATGGCGTTGTCCTGATCAGTTTTAAAGGTCTGTTCCCTCCTGCCCTCAGAGCCCATGAGAAGCCAGCAATACGGAACCGGAGGCGGCCCCATTTCTTCTTCAAGTAGGGTCAGCAGGCGCTCCAGGATGTGGTCATTAAGAATAGAGATCATCCGGGAGATATTGCCCGGCTTAGCCCCTTCCTTAATCAGGTTGCGGATCATTTCCGGGATCTTTTTCGAAAGGGGATAGAGGCCAAGAATGGTTTGCTGTTTGCCGACCTCCTTAAACAGAGAGTACGGGGAGATTCCCTGAATCAGGGTAATGTCATGGGAAGTAATGACCCCGATGATCTTTCCGCGTTGTTCAACAGCAAGATGATGCTTGGACCCGGACATCATTTTGAGCAGGGCATCAAAACAGGTTGCCTGCGACAGCACTGTGGCTACGGGTGAGGACATAATACAACGGACCGGTTCGTTATAATCAAGCCCTGAAGCAAGAACTTTATTGCTCATATCCCGATGCGTGATAATCCCGATTATTTTTTCTTCGTCACCGGGTTGGTGAATGAGCAGAGAAGCGATACGAAAACCGGCCATGCTTTTTGCCGCTTGCTGGATGGTGCTGTCAGCGGAGATTGCCCGAGGGGGCTGCTTGACAATATCGCCGACCTGCATGGAAAACAGGTAGAGGTTTTCGTCACCTCGGCGGGTCATTTTATGGCGACGCAGCTCAGCATAGGCTGTGTCGACAAACTTTTCCGAGAAGGTTTTTAGATAATATTGGGAAAAACCGGGCTGAGTGTTGATCAGGTCGAGAAAGACCGCTTTGGGCAAAAGAAAGCAAAAAGTATCCTCAACAGTTTCTACGTCAAGGCTGGCTTTGGTCCCCCGGATAATTCCAAGAGCACCGATATAATCACCCTCGCCTCGGTAATCCTTCAGGGTGACCTCGCCTTCATCATCGATAATAAAGGATTTCACACCGCCCTGTTGAATAAACAACAAATGGGAAATTTCTGTTTCATGGGCATGGAATAGCCGAGTCCCTTTGGGGAAAAAGTCCACTTTTACATGCCGAGCCATACGATGAAGGGTTTCATGATCAAGCTCTTTAAAGGGCATGATTTTGGCAAAAAAATCAACCACGACTTCAGGGGCCAAAGAGTGTACATCTGCTGTCATCGGTTTCTCTGTCCAGTGTATTATTTACAGGTTTGATCAATCGGACGTTTCGTCCTTTTGCCCCTTTTTTCGTTGACCAGTCTTTTTCCCGACCTTTGTCTTACCTTTTTTCGGCACAGGACGGCTCACCGGTGTTGCTGCCCGCCACTGCTCCTCGGTCATCAACAGCTCTCCGTTCTCCCGAGAGACACCCAGCACCGTACCTTGCAGGGCAAAAATTCGTACCACCCGATAGACAACGCCCTCATAACTCAATAAACGACCAACACGGGGCATTTCCCGCTTAATGGTTTTGTAGTTATCAAACTCATAGGTCAAACAGCAGAGCAGCCGATTACAGACCCCAGAAATCTTGGCCGGATTCAGGGGTAGATCCTGGGTCTTGGCCATTTTGATGGAAACAGAATCAAACTTTTGCAAAAACGAGGTGCAGCATAACTCGCGACCACAGGCCCCGATACCGCCGGTCATCTTTGTCTCGTGCCGGACGCCGATTTGGCGCATTTCAACCCTGGTCCGAAATTCCTGAACCAGGTCTTTAACCAGCTCCCGGAAATCCACCCGGTTTTCTGCGGTAAAATAAAAAATTATTTTAGACCCGTTAAAAAAACGCTCAGCCCGGACCAGATGCATGGATAAAGAATGCTTTTTTATACATTCCCGGCAAAAAACGGCGGCTTGTTTTTCCAGGATCGGCAGATACTCGTACTTTTTCTTTTCCTCCGAGTTTGCCCGCCGAAGGATTTTATAGGAAAAGCCCCTTTTTATATTCGGTTCTGTTACTCCTGCTGTTCGACTGATAATAGTCACCGGCTCCGGACATTGCTCTGCCTCCGCCATCACAACATGACCATTGCGCAAGTCAGGTTCAGTGCTCAGGGCTGTGTATTCCTGCCCTTGCTCTCGAAAACGAATACGGTAAAAATAGTCTCCCCCTTGGGAATTATCGACATCTGTAGTAGTACTGAAAAGTGGCTCAACAGATTGTGGTTCTTTGCTTTCCGTCATATATAACTCACCGGTTATGTGCCGGCAGATCTTTTTTTAGAATAAGTGACTGATGCTTTGCCACAGGATATCTCCAGCTCACGATCTGCTCCGACCGTAAGGTTTCCTGGCGTAACGGCGTTGCTTTTTCTTTACTTCGGCAAGAATCAAGAAAAGAGCTCCAGCAGTAAAACCTCGCAAACCAAGGCCCGGTTACAATTCCTCGCCAGTTGACGACGAGCAGCGTCAACAGCGTCCACCATAGCAGAAAGACGCTGTAAATTCCAGCGCTCTCTTGTGCCCTCTCCTGCTACTGAAGGGACATCCGAATCAGCCCGCTTGTTTTTATTCAGCAGGGCAATCATATTTTCTTTAAAGGAGAGGGCAAGGAGATCAAAGAGTTGGTCCAGTCCGTCTTTACGTTCTGCAAGGCGTCCGGCCAGATAAAGGGCCTGCTCCAGAGATTCAGCCTGGCTTCCATTCTCCGCTGAAAGCTCTACTGAAAGAGCTTGGATACACTCCTTGTGCAGGAGAAGAATCTCATCATTGTACAAGGTCCCGGCCTGCCCCGGACATCCTCCGGTCAGTTTGGCGAGAGACTCGGCCTCTTCTGCCTTGAACTCGGGATGATTTCGTTGAATAATCGTAACGGCCTGCTCAACGGGCAAGGCCATAAAGGGAATGACTTGGCATCGAGAGATAATGGTGTCCAGGAGAGGTTCAGAGTCAGCCGCGACGAGCAGTAAGAGATTACCAGGAGGAGGTTCTTCCAGGATTTTGAGCAAACTATTCCCGGCTTCCCGTCTCATGGTCTGCGCATCTTCAATAATGATAATACGCATTTCCGCTTCAAAAGGAGGAAAGGAGAGGCTTTTTTTCAGCTCACGGATTTGATGAATTTTGATTCCGGCCCCTTCAGGCTTGATGACTGACAGGTCGGGATGATTGCCGGATTTCATCTTGATACAGCCGCTGCAATGGCCGCAGGGGGAGCTTGCCCCTGCTGTCTGACAGAAGAGATGAGCTGCCAAGGCCCGCGCTGTTGTGGTTTTACCAACCCCTTCGGGACCAACAAAGAGATACCCGTGTGCCAGACGATTGCCGGTCAGCGCACGGGCGAGCAAGTTGACCGCCTTGGGTTGGCCGATAATTGATGAAAAAGGCATGAAACGTAGACGACCTCTGTTTGTTGTATTTTTTACCGTCGCCGGAGACGAAAGATAAATTACGGAACTCCTCCTCCGGGCTGCAATGAGTGCGCATAGTTTACCTTACCCGCAACAATAATGTTAGATTTTTTTCCTTTCTACTTGCTCTGTCTGATCAAGCCTCAACAGTGCGGGGTGGCCTGAACTGCGCTCCTGCTTTTCCTTCCATAACACTCTTTTCTTGTAGTCGAATATAAGCTATTTACTCTGTACAGCTCCTCAGGTATCATGAATAACTCGTCGGGACGCGTTGTCGTTGCTGCTCTTCTCGGAAAGAGAGGAATATTGCTCCGATTCTTCATATAAAAACGTCGAAACCGTTAATCCTCATTTTAAGATAAGATTATGTTTATGCTCGGAAATTTTCTGCTTGCCCTGGCCAAGCTTGTTAATGTCGCTTTTACGGCCTATATTTGGATCGTCATTGGTCGGGCCGTTATATCCTGGGTCAATCCAGATCCCTATAACCCTATAGTCAGGTTTCTCGTCCAGGCCACCGATCCGGTTTTAGAAAAAATTCGCCGTTATATTCCCCCTATGGGAGGACTTGACCTGAGCCCTATGCTGCTCATATTTGGTCTTATTTTCCTGCAAAGCTTTATTGTTCCGACCCTGACCCAAATAGGAATGTCTTTGCACTGAGACAGCGACTATCGATACAGAGCTATGCCTTATCTGCAAATCCGACCTAACGGCAGCCTTCTGCTTTCCCTCTACGTGCAGCCCAGATCCGGTCAAAATGCAATCGTCGGTCTGCACGGCGATGCCGTAAAACTGCGGCTTAATGCGCCTCCTGTGGATGGCAAGGCCAACAAGGCGGTTATCGCCTTTTTTGCAAAGGCTTTAAAAATCCCTAAATCGGCTGTCACCCTTCGAAGCGGCTTGCAGAGTCGCATGAAAAAAGTCGTGCTGACCGGGGTGGACGAAGAGCAACTTCGTGGCCTGATTGAATAAAGAACCTGGATCGGGACGGAACTCTCTGTTGTCTCGCTCACGTAATATACTGACCTTAATAATAATTAAGGTGTAAAAAGGAAGAAAGGCATGGAGAAAGATCAACTGAAAAATATAAAAGAGATTTTTTCCAAAACATGGACTTTGTACAAAAGCAGCGTCATTTCTATAGGGCTTGTCTCCCTCGTATCTCTCCTTGTGAGTATTATGCTCCTCATCGGTGGAGGCGTAGCAGCATTTTTCGCCTTGGGAGGCCAACCTTATTTCACGGGTGATCCTCAGGAAATCCTGCTCAATCCCGCTGTTATCGGGACAGGACTCCTCTTGCTTCTCGTTGCCAGTCTGTTGGTAACCTGGTGTCATGCTGCTGTTCTTACTGCAACTGTTCAGCAAGAATGTGGCGTTATGGGCAGCCTCATAACAAGCTGGAAATATATCTTTCCTCTGCTCTGGATCAGTAGTCTTTATATAGGCATCATCATAACAGGATCTGTTTTTTTTATTATCCCAGGTCTGATACTGGCCCTGTCCATGTCTCTTTGTTTCTTCATCATGGTTGAAGAAGAACGAACAGGCATTGATGCACTGCTTGCCAGCCGTCTCTACATACGAGGACATTGGTGGAACACCCTGTTCAAGCTCCTGATGGTCTGGGCACTCTCCATCTTACTCAGTCTGGCTCCTCTTCCGGTCGGCCCGATCCTTTCCTTGCTTTTTGCCCCGTTTCTGATGCTCTACACGGTGACTGTTTACCATGATCTTAAGGAGTGCTCTGGAGAGATTGATCCCTCCTCCAGCGTAGGATGGGTCTGGGTTCTTCTGGGCGTGTTCGGCTTTTTACTCCCTTTGCTTGCCTTTATTGGCTCCATTGTTGCTCTTGGTCCACAGCTTCCTGAAATTATCAAGCAGGTGCAGACAGAGGTCAATCGTACCCTTGGCACAGACATCTTTCCCCAGCCGCAAGCTGACTCAAGAAAATCTATTGATGATACAAGAAACATAAAGGTTCCGATTGTTCGCCAACTTCCTTCTGTGGATGGTTTTCTCATCTGGCGTGACCCGATCGGAGACGCCTATAACTCTTTTTTGGATATAAAAGAGGTCTCGGCAAAAGGAGAGCAAGGTGAGCTTCTGCTGACGATCACCATGACCCGCCCCCTTTCCGCCTATTTCCTCACTGTTGAAGCAGAAGATGTTGATCCGTTGATCAGCTTTTACCTGGATACCGACACAAACAGAGCAACCGGCGGCACCCCTTTTGGACAGCAGCAAGAAAGGGATGGATATGATCTGGAGGTACAAGTACAACTTGTCGCCCAGCAAAAGAAGGATGGTGTTTCAGGAGGGGTTGAAGTGAGCTTTTATCAAATGAACGGGCAAGAACGACGATTTTTTGGATCGCTGGATAAAAAAACTGCCACTGTATCCGAAGAGACAGTGACAGTACGTTTACCCTATAGTCAACTGGAGCTGATATCCGGCAGCACTGTTCGAATTTGCTATCGGGAAGCGGCCCAAGAGCAAGGGGGCCGTTTAGCCAAGGACAAATTGGTCCCGCTGAAATAATGCCGAGCACCTAGATGTCCAAATGTCCGGATTTCTGAGTACCCGGTTTCACATGTGATTTTTCTTTTTACTTGTGCGCAACCGGGTAGCTATTCATGAGCCACTCGGTCCAGCCACCAGTAAGCGCATAGACATGAGTAAACCCCTTCTCCATAAGTTGACGGACCAATCTGCCGCTGCTCCCTAGGCCGTCGCAAGCACAGTACAGGACCAACGGGGTATTTTTATGAAAATTCTCCGCCCAAATGTCCAATTTATCACCTGACAAGCGGATTGAGCCGGGAATTTTATTGTCACTGGAATTCCAATGAGATTCGCTGCGCACATCCAAAATAGTGTACTCGTACGAACCGAGCTTAGATTTCAGCTCTTCTTTGCTTATGGTTTGGATATCAGCGGCAAGTGTCTGACTTGCACCACCTATCCCCAACAAAACGGCAACGACGAGCAGCAGAACGTTTTTCATGACATTTTCTCCTTTGTAAAATAGTTGCTGATCCTTTAATGGTGTTTCAGCCTGTCTCAATTCATCAACGGGGTACAGGATGGAGCCATCTTCTGCATGCAGGAAATCTTACTTCTTTTCCACCGGAAAATCCTCGGTTCTCCATTTTCGCCAACCCCCTTTAAGAACATAGACATCAGTAAAACTTTTCGATACGAACTTGCGTGCCAAACTGGCACTGCTTCTTTCGTTCGCTCATGAGCAGTAGAGGACTAATGTATTGTCCTTTGGCAAAGAAGCCGACCATTCATCAACATTATCCCATGTTGTCCGCACCGCGCCGGGGATTTTAACGTCGCTGTTACTCCACCCTCTTTCAGATCGCACATCCAAGATGGATATATTTTCGGCATTGAGATTTTTCTTCAACTCTTCAACGCTCATAAACTGAACATCAGCAGCAGCAAGCAACGGTGTTGCACTGAGAAGAAGACAGGCAAAGAGCAGTCCGAGTGTTTTCTTCATAATATATCTCCATTATTACAGTCTACAGTAGTAAGTACCTGACTGGGTCTGATCGCCAGCTTTCTGCTCCGTCTTCAAAAAAGAGTGCAGTACGTATTTGCTCCCCCTCTGTTTGCATCAGGGCTTTTCCAGCCCATCAGTGATCAGCAGGAGAGCAAGTGCAGAAAACCAAAACCTATCTTGCTGACCTATCAATGAATATGAATTCATCCTGTACCCATCAACACTGTACAGTTTTTTACACCCCATGTACAGTTTTTTTTACGCTATAATTTTAATTAATTTTGAATAATCGTAACAAGGTGAGTTCGTGTTGCTCCTGAAAGAAGGAGGAAAAAATCCCTGTCCGGCTCTCGTGGAACGATAATTGACTGGGAGAGAAGGATTTATCTGCACATGAGGTGCAGGGCAAGGGTAGATGTATTCATAACACACCAAATGTGTTGGGAGTTTGTTGCGAACTATTTTTGCGTCATAAAAAAAACAACGATCTTCAATAGAATTCAATATTTTGAAAAAATTTCATACATAAAAAAAACCGAGTCCAAAGGACCCGGTTTTACGTATGCAGATTATATGGACAGCCAAGATCAGCCAAGGTCAGCCAAGATTAGGCAAGATTAGGCAAGATTAGGCAAGATCAAAGCGATCCAGATTCATGACTTTTGTCCAGGCCCCAACAAAATCACACAGGAACTTCCCCTGAGAATCCGCACTGCCGTAGATTTCTGCAAAGGCCCGGAGCTGAGAGTTGGAACCGAAGATCAGATCAACCCGGGTCGCGGTCCACTTAAGTTCACCTGTGGCCCGATCCCGCCCCTCAAAGACTTCCTCATCTTCCGCGTTTGCCTGCCACTTTGTCCCCATATCGAGCAGGTTAACAAAGAAATCATTGGTCAACGCTTCAGGCTGCTTGGTAAGGACACCGTGCTGCATTCCTCCGACGTTGGTACCCTCGACATTAGCACCCAATACTCGCAGACCACCCACCAGTACCGTCATCTCAGGCGCAGTCAGGGTGAGTAACTGCGCTCGATCAACCAGTAGATGCTCGGCAGAGACCGTGAACTGATTTTTAAGGTAGTTGCGGAAGCCATCCGCCTTGGGTTCAAGCACAGCAAAAGAATCCACATCGGTCTGCTCCTGCGAAGCATCGGTCCGTCCTGGGGTAAAGGGAACCGTCACCTTCTGACCGCCATTCTCGGCAGCCTGCTCCACTCCGGCACAACCAGCCAGCACGATGAGATCAGCAAGGGAGACCTTTTTCTTCTTATGCTCCTCGTTGAACGCCGTCCTGATTTTTTCCAGCTCCTTGAGTACGCTCGCCAACTGCTCTGGTTGGTTGACCTCCCAGTCCTTTTGCGGAGCAAGACGGATGCGGGCCCCGTTGGCCCCGCCGCGCATATCCGAACCACGAAAGGTGGAGGCCGATGCCCAGGCCGTAGAAACCAGCTGGGAAACCGATAGCCCTGCTTTGAGGATCGTCTTTTTCAACTTTTTGATCTCGCTGGAATCGATCAGTTTGTGGTCGACCTTCGGCACCGGGTCTTGCCAGATCAGCTCCTCTGCCGGAACTTCAGGGCCAAGATAGCGAGCACGCGGTCCCATATCGCGATGGGTGAGCTTGAACCAGGCCCGAGCAAAGGCGTCTGCGAACTCCTCCGGGTTTTCTAGGTAGCGACGGGAGATGGGCTCATAGATCGGATCAAAGCGCAGGGCCAGATCGGCTGTGGTCATCATGGGTCGATGCTTTCGAGAGGGATCATGGGCATCAACCACCATGTCCTCTTCAGCCACATCCTTGGCCAGCCACTGGTGCGCATCTGCCGGACTTTTGACCAATTCCCACTCGTATTTGAACAGCACCTTGAGATAGCCCATGTCCCACTTGGTTGGTTCAGGCTTCCAGGCACCTTCGATGCCGCTGCTGATGGTATCGCCGCCTTTACCACTGCCGAAACTACTTTGCCAGCCAAAACCCATTTCTTCAATGGGCGCAGCTTCAGGCTCCGGCCCCACATGAGAGGCCTCGCTCGCACCATGACACTTACCAAAGGTATGCCCACCCGCGACTAAGGCAACAGTCTCTTCGTCGTTCATCCCCATGCGAGCAAAGGTCTCGCGGATGTCTCGACCCGAGGCCACGGGGGCAGGTTCACCATCTGGGCCTTCCGGGTTCACATAGATCAGCCCCATCTGCACGGCAGCCAGGGGATTTTCCAAGTCACGTTTACCAGAATAGCGGCTGTTTGGCTGTTTGCTGGTTGCGAGCCATTCCATCTCGGTACCCCAGTAGATATCCTCTTCCGGCTCCCAGACGTCTGCCCGCCCGCCGCCGAAACCAAAGGTCTTAAAGCCCATTGATTCGAGAGCGCAGTTGCCGGCCAAGATCATCAAATCAGCCCAAGAAATCTTGTTGCCGTATTTTTGCTTGATGGGCCAGAGCAGCCGCCGTGCCTTGTCCAGGTTGACGTTGTCCGGCCAGCTGTTGAGTGGGGCAAAGCGCTGGTTACCGGTATTTCCGCCACCACGACCGTCACCGGTGCGGTAGGTGCCTGCACTGTGCCAGGCCATCCGGATAAAGAGGCCACCGTAATGTCCCCAGTCAGCGGGCCACCAGTCCTGCGAATCGGTCATCAGGGCGTAGAGGTCCTTTTTCAGGGCATCCAGGTCAAGCTTCTTGAACTCCTCTGCGTAGTTGAATCCCTCGTCCATCGGGTCTATCAGCGAAGAGTTCTGGTGCAGGATTCTCAAATTTAACTGGTTCGGCCACCAATGCTGGTTGGTCGTGCCTTTACCTGGTGCGTCGCTGAGTGCCTTGCCGGTTACCGGACATTTGCTCTCTTTATCCATCGTGGTTCTCCTTTCAGATTTGGGTTTATACTGCTTAAGAAGTAAGGTGCCAAATACTGCTCTTGTCATCCTAACATACTTATATCTTCAGGATGTTGCAAAGATAATGTGCTTTATTGCCAATAAACGCATGAGGGCTTCTGCATCGGTTTGATGGCTGGGGGAAGGGGTATATTTTTGGTGCGGGGAGGCGAGGGCTTGGGGGATCAATAGGATCAGACTCGATTGATTCAATTCATGAACGTTACAACTTTATCAACAACTTTTCCTTTTCTTAAAATAACATAACCTTGTCGCCCTTTTAACTTTTTCCAGTAACTATCTGGAAATCTAAAAAACCACAAGTCATCTTCAGGCTCTAACATTGAAAGAAATTTGTTCCAGGCACCTGATGCGGTCATCTGCTCGTAATATTGCTTAGGTTTACTTCCTCTTTTTTTAAAAAATTCTTTATCCTCATTGGCTATCGCATCAGCTAATTTACTAATATAATATGATTTTTTTCACGATACAATCTGTAGGTGAAATAGGGCTTAGATAACTATATAAATATTTTAAAATATTCATTTTGGTTGCATCGTTTTTGTCGTCTCTCGAATTTCCTTGAGGGCGTAGGGGCGGTTCGCGAACCGGCCCCACCGTTTTCCGCCATCCCGCACAGGGTGTTACCCCGTGCTCGTTATATATTACCCCGTTGGGGTATGGGCAGGCCCCTGCATGCAAAATACCGTGTCATCGTAACGATGCAAGGGCACGGCACGCCGTTCCCCTACAAAATCCGGCATACCCACCATGCTGAGGAGTCCCCCTCAAAGGCTATAAATCTCCCCATACTTACCCTTAAGATAATCAATATAGGGATCAATAGAAACAGGCCCGCCAGTAACCCGCTCAATCAGCTCAGGCTCAGTATATTTCCGGCCATGCTGGTAGATATTTTCCGTTAACCAGCCACGCAGGGTATCAAACTGCCCCCGCCCGATCTGGTCGGAGATCCCAGGATGAGCCTGAAGAGCCTGACTGTAGAACTGGGCACTGAGCACATTGCCCAAGGTGTACCCCTGAAAGGCCCCGCCGATTTGTCCGGCAAACCAGTGGACGTCTTGCAAAACCCCATCGCGGTCATCAGGCGCATGCATCCCAAAATCCTCCTCAAAGCGAGCATGCCAGGCATCAGGGAGATCCTTGATGGCCAGCTTGCCTTCTAAGAGATCCATCTCAAAATCAAAACGCAGCATGACGTGCAGATTATAGG
>JBATKL010000454.1:0-2281 GCA_049669385.1 Candidatus Electrothrix sp.
CAACAAACGGGTGACAGGCTCTTTGCTTTCGCCGAAGCTCTTCTCCGACCGGACCAGAAAAATACTGAAGCTGCTCTTTCGCTATCAGGGTGCTGCTTGCGGACCAGGGACGACTGGGGCGAGAGAGGAATGAAGGGCAAGGGCAAAATTATACTTATCCTGGTGATAGCGGTCCTTGCAAGTTTGTTCTTCGCCTTTGACCTTCAGGAGTACCTGAGCTTTGCCTATCTCAAGTCCAGCCAAGCCTCTTTTCAGACCTCTTTTCAGGCCTATTACGCTGACCATCGACTGCTGACAGTGGCAGGATATATGGCGATCTACATCCTGGTGACCGCCCTGTCCTTACCTGGAGCCGTGATCATGACCTTGGCTGGCGGTGCCCTGTTCGGCCTGTGGTTGGGCTTGGTCTTGGTCTCTTTCGCCAGCACTATCGGAGCCACCCTGGCCTTTCTAGCCTCCCGTTTTCTTTTAAAAGAGAGTGTCCAAAACCGCTTTGGCGACAAGCTCACTGCTATCAACCAGGGAATTGAGCAGGACGGAGCCTTTTACCTCTTTACCCTGCGCCTAGTGCCTGTCTTTCCCTTTTTTATCATCAATCTAGCCATGGGCCTAACCCCCATCCGTACCGGAGTGTTTTATCTGGTGAGTCAGCTTGGCATGCTGCCCGGCACCGTGGTCTTTGTCAATGCGGGTACCCAGCTCGGTAAGATAGACTCCGCCGCCGGTATCCTTTCGCCGGGGCTGCTGTCCTCCTTTGCCCTGCTGGGTATTTTTCCCCTGCTTGCAAAAAAGGTGGTTGCACTCATCAAGAAGAAAGCCGTTCGGTGATAAATACTTTAATAGAACGAATTTTGTGGTATATCATGGGGAAACAAGACGGCAGAGAGTAAAAACTCGGCCTATTCCCCCTCTCCTCTACATACCGACAAGAAGACAACCGTGTTTGAACAGATTTTTAAAAATATCGATGACGTGCTCTGGAAAGAGAGCGGCTGCTCCTCTGAGCTGGACTATACTGAGCAAACCTCCTGGCTCCTTTTTCTCAAATACCTGGATGATCTGGAGCAGGAACGAGCCCTGGCTGCGGAATTGAAGGGGCAAGAATACAGTTTCATCCTGGAAGAAGAGCACCGCTGGTCCCAATGGGCGGCCCCGAAAAAGGCCGACGGCAGTGCTGATCCAGATGCGGCCCTGACCGGGGATGACCTGATCGACTTTGTCAATGGCAAGCTCTTTCCCTATCTCCGAGGATTCCGGCAACGGGCTGCTTCTGCCGACACCATTGAGTACAAGATCGGGGAGATCTTTTCCGAGATCCGTAATAAATTCCAGAGCGGTTATTCTCTGCGAGATGCCCTGGATCTGGTGGACCAGCTCCGCTTCCGCTCCCAGCAGGAAAAGCACGAGCTTTCCCATCTCTATGAGAGTAAAATCAAAAACATGGGCAATGCCGGGCGCAACGGGGGCGAGTACTACACGCCCCGGCCTCTGATTCGAGCCATGATCCGGGTTTGCCAGCCCTGCATCGGCGAAACCGTGTATGACGGGGCCTGCGGCTCTGCTGGCTTTCTTTGCGAGGCCCATGATTATCTCCGCTATACTGGGGAGGGTAAACCGGCCAAGTTAAGCACGGACCAGTTAGCGAGCCTGAAGACCAGTACCTTCTTCGGCAAGGAGAAGAAGAGTCTCGCCTATGTGATCGCCATCATGAATCTGATCCTGCATGGGATTGATGCGCCGAATATCCTCCATACCAACACCCTGGCCGACAATCTCTCCCATGTGCAGGAAAAAGACCGCTACGACATCATCCTGGCTAATCCGCCATTCGGCGGCAAGGAGCGCAAGGAGATTCAGCAAAATTTCACCATCAAAACCGGCGAGACCGCCTTTCTTTTTCTTCAGCATTTCATCAAGTTCCTCAAGGCCGGGGGACGGGCTGCGGTGGTGATCAAGAATACCTTTCTTTCCAACTCGGATAATGCGGCCAAGGCCCTGCGCCGGGAGCTGCTGGAATCCTGCAATCTCCATACCGTGCTGGACTGCCCCGGCGGCACCTTTCTTGGGGCTGGGGTCAAGACTGTGGTCCTCTTTTTTGAGAAAGGGGAGCCCACCCGGAAGATCTGGTATTATCAGCTTGATCCAGGACGGAATATGGGCAAGACCAATCCGCTCAATGATGAGGATTTGGAGGAGTTTGTTGCCTTGCAGGCTAATTTTGCGGATAGTGAGAAATCCTGGTCGGTGCGGCTGGCCGATCTTGATCAAGAGGGGTTTGATT